>CAMWXG010000083.1 GCA_947178155.1 uncultured Lachnoclostridium sp. | reverse complement strand
ATAATGTTATGTGTTAAAGTACGCCTATAAATCAAAAAAGTGTTTTATATAGTTTTGTATTGATACTATGACATGAATTTCAAAGGTATTTTGTGAAAAATAAATATCGTTACTTTAACAATACTATAATTATGATAATATGAATAATTTACTTTTGATATAAATATAATTACCAGTTTGCTTAAATGAGGTGCAACAATATGGAAAATCAATATATTATAAAAGGCGGTATACCACTTAGAGGTGAAGTAACAATCAGTGGCGCTAAAAATGCTGCGCTTGGTATACTTGCCGCTGCTATTATGACAAATGATACAGTTGTCATTGACAACTTGCCTGATGTTAGGGATATAAATGTAATATTGGAAGCTATTCAAGGAATAGGTGCTATAGTTGAAAGAATAGATGCCCACACTGTAAAAATTAATGGAAGCACCATTACAGATGTTACTATAGATTATGATTCTGTTAGAAAAATACGCGGTTCCTACTATCTTTTGGGAGCACTTTTAGGAAAATATAACAAAGCAAATGTTTCTCTTCCTGGCGGCTGTGACATAGGAAGCCGCCCTATTGACCAGCATCTAAAGGCATTTCGCGCTTTAGGTGCTACTGTAAATATTGAATATGGTATGATTAATGCCTCTGCTGAAAAACTTACCGGCAACCATATTTATCTTGATGTTGCTTCTGTAGGAGCTACTATAAATATTATGCTTGCTTCATGTATGGCAGATGGACGTACAGTAATTGAAAACGCGGCAAAAGAACCTCATGTAGTTGATGTTGCCAATTTTCTTAACAGTATGGGTGCTAATATAAAGGGTGCAGGTACTGACAAAATCCGTATATCTGGTGTAACTAAGCTTCATTCAAGTGAATATTCGATTATTCCGGATCAGATTGAAGCTGGTACTTTTATGATTGCTGCTGCCGCTACAAAAGGCGATGTTTTAATTAAAAATGTTATTCCACGACATTTAGAATGTATTTCCGTTAAACTTACTGAAATTGGCGTTAATGTCGAAGAATTTGATGATGCCGTACTTGTATCATGCAAAAACCGTCTTTTTCATACACAGATTAAGACTTTGCCTTATCCAGGCTTCCCAACAGATATGCAGCCTCAGATAGCAACGCTGCTTGCACTTTCTGATGGAACAAGTACAGTTACAGAAAGTCTTTTTGAAAATAGATTTAAATATGTTGACGAATTGTCACGTATGGGTGCTTCTATAAAAGTAGAAGGAAATATTGCCATTATAGAAGGTGTAGAAGGACTTACAGGTGCATCAATTTCAGCTCCTGATTTACGTGCAGGTGCTGCCCTTGTAGTTGCTGGTCTTGTAGCAGATGGCTATACCACAATTGATTCTATCCGATATATAGAGCGAGGATATGAAAATTTTGAAGAGAAAATGGCTTCTCTTGGCGCGTCAATAGAGAAAATCCCTGTTGATGATGAACGTGCTGTACAAAAATTCAAATTAAAAGTTAGTTGACAAATTTATGATACTTTTTATGGGTATGATGACATAAATAGTTATTTTTCACATCCTAGTACATTGTTGCTGATCGCCGGAGTGAACAGTAACCATAAATAAATGTTATCATACCCTTTTTACCAATGAGGGGGTGTCAAAAATCAGACCTGAATTATTTAAAGATTATTACCAAATATTACAAGTACATTATGATGCCTCACCTGATGTAATAAAGGCGGCATACCGTAAGTTATGTACACTATATCATCCTGATACAAGCAATAACCGAAATGAAGACCAAAGAATGTTGGATATAAATGAAGCATATCGTATACTCGGTAATAGTACAAGCCGTACTGAATATCACAAAAAATGGCTTACACATTTTACTGACAGGTCTGAAAATGTTTCCTCTATTTCATTTTCAGAAAGAGGTATAAATAGTGCATCACCAAAAGACGTTCTTGATCAATTTTTTCATGCAATGCTTACCAAAAACTGGGAAAATTCATATGCATGTCTTACTATAGAGGATCAGACAAGAATACCATTAAACCAGTTTAGTGCATGGAGAGAAGCTGTAAGTTCTTGCTATGAAATGCAAAATTATCGTATACAGCCATATCGCACATACAACAAATGTCGTATTGAGGATACTATATATCCAAAAGTTGCTGAATTTGCAGTTATTATAAACGATATGGATTTACAAACTTCAAAAACTGACCAAAGTACATCTCATAAATATGTTGCCTTTGATGGTAATTCATGGAAAGTATGTTTGGGTGTACGCTCTGTCAAACAGGCAACATTAAAATTTAAACTTCTTGCACAAAGACGTGAAAATTATGATCCGCTTACAATGTACAAAAATGCTGTTTCACGTAATGATCCCCTTACAGGTTTGCTAAGCGAAAAGGGATTTTATGACGATACATTTAAAGAAGTTGAACGTAATAAAAGATACAATAATCCAATAACTTTCGTAGCAATTCAAATAAACTGTGATGAACCAGACAGAGAAATTCCATGCTTGTGCAGATGTGCAAGTATAATACATGCAAATGTGCGCATAAATGATATAGTGGGACGATTTGGCAATAACCAAATAGTTTGCCTTTTTATTGAGACAAATGAAAAACAGGCCATGCTTGCAGTTAATAAACTTGTAAATGCTATACGTCAAAGACAAACAGAACAGTTCACATTAAATGTAGCTGTAATGGAATATAAAAAATGCAATACACTGGAAGATACAGTATTTGCAGTACGTTCAGACGCAAGCAGACATGAGAACACTATTAAAATTATCAAATCAGATTTTTAAAAGAAAGGAAGTAATTATTATGAGAAAAAATCGTAATAGAAACAAATTTAGTATTTTAATAATTTTATCTGTATTGTTTCTCTGCATATGTGTTATTGCTGGCAGCAATTATGCTGATGCTGCCAAGAAAAAAGCGAGTAAAACCTCATTAAGTGTAAAAAAGCAAACAGTATTCATCAATGGCACATATACTATTCCACTTACTAAAAAAATTAAAAAAGCAACATATTTCTACACCTCTAATAAAGGAAATATAGCACGTGTAAATTCAAAAGGTAAAATAACAGGTGTAGCAAAAGGTACTGCCGCGATAAAAGTAAGATACAAATACAAAGGTGAATTTTATACAGTAGGCACATTTAAGGTAACTGTTGTAAAATCATCACTTAAAACAAAATATAAAACACTGGACCTTCATACCGGTGAAAATGTTACCCCCGATACATATTTAAATAATGTAAACCCTGATGCTACATATTTGATTACCAGCTCTGTATCCAACATTGCAATAGCAGCTGATGATGGAGTAATCAAAGCAAGAAAGGCAGGAAGAACAGCATTATCCATACATGAAGTATACAATAAGAAAAGCCGTACTGTTGGCTCTATAGCACTTTCTGTAACAGGTACATCACTTATAAGAGATGAAGTCAAGATGGCATATAATTCACGTATGAACAGAAATGAACTTCTTGAAGACATTAATTCATCATCAAAGTATACATTTACTTCAAACAATACAAATATTGTATCTATATCAGGCACTACGATAGTTTCTGCTTCAAGTGGCAACAAAACACAGACCTGTGAAGTAACAATTACAGAAACTCTTTCAAACAAAAAAACATATGAAATAGGAGTTATTAATGTAACTGTTACAAGTGATCCATTTGTATCATATAACAATCAAAATGTCTCAATAGGGTTAAATCAAACTCTTGAGGTAGGAAACAGAGGTGTCATAATAACAAATAAAAAGCCAAAAGCAAAATATACGCTTATACCTGCTGACAGATCAATTATTTCTGATAAACTTGTAGGTGTAAATTATGGTACTACTACAGTTTCAATTAGAGAAACTATAGATGATATATCCACAACTCTTCCTGAACTTGTAAAGGTAACAGTAAATGCTGCCTACATAAAAAAGGATTTATCCACAAATGGATTTAATACAACAGTAGGTGGTGATACATATCGAGATTACCCTGTAGAGTGCAGAAATATAAATGCAACTTACTATTATGAATCAGAAGATTCGTCTATATGTACTGCTGGAACAGGTGGTATGAATAAAGATCAGGATTATCTTATCGCAACAGGTAAAAAAGCTGGAGAAACCAGAATAGTAGTATATGAAACTATCCCTGAAAGCGGAACTAAAAATAAAATAGGAGATTTTAAAGTTATAGTAAGCGATGGTTCAAGCAATGGTGGTTCAGGAAGCAATTCAGGAAACAATTCAGGAGCTACAGTTGACAATCCTGTAGCAAGTACTCTTATATCATCAATTACATTTACATACAAGGGTAAATTATACAATGGTACTGTAAGTTCTACAAATCTTGAGTGTATATTTGGTGACGAAAATGGCAATTACATTGATTATGGTACTGACTTTAACAGCCTTACATCAAGTGCTTTTGACATAAAATTTGCCAACAAAAATTATTCATTAGGAGGAATTGACTCTCAAGATGGATATGAATGGATAATTAATGTTAAATTAAATGATGAGGATAACACAATTGTTGAAGTACCTGTATCACTGATACCTGCTGAATTAGATATAAACTCAATTATAAGTGAGATAACAGTAAAACTTGGAGATACAACAGCAACCATTAATAAAGATACTGCTTTCCCAGAAGATAGCTCTATTAAGCAATTTGAAAATGGAAATCAAAATTACTTTGTCAACTTTACTACTGAACAATATATTGCTGCAGGTGCAACAGAATATGACATTACTAATTTACAGCCAAAATATTTGTCAGAGCTTGATAATGTTAAATGTGCTGTAACAGAAAATGTTTTTGGTGCAAACAATGCCTCTGCAAACTCAGCTTCAAGAGGTGTAACAGTTAAACCTTCATCAGATGATAACTCATTCTGGACATTTGAAATATCATTTGAAGATGGTACAGTAGAAAGCTTTGATGTAACTCTTGGTGTAAGAGATTAAAATAGGAGTTTAAAATGAATACAGAAAAAGGACATTTTCTAGTATTTGAAGGAATAGATGGAAGCGGAAAGACAACACAAATTAATCTTTTAAAAAAAAGAATTGAAAAGCTTGGAATAAAATGTATCCAAACTAAAGAACCTAGTGATGGACCTGTGGGGCTTATGCTCCGCAGGTGCCTTACTGGTGAATTAGAATTAGATGAAATTACAATGGCTGGTCTCTTTGCCGCTGACCGTTTAGATCATATATTTAATAATAAAACAGGTATTTTAAAAAATCTTGATGAAAATATAACTGTTATATGTGACAGATATATACTTTCAACTTATGCTTATCAAAGTGTATGTATACCTCTTGAGCAGGTTATTAAACTTAACAGCATTTCCACTGAAAATATAAAACCTGACTGTCATATCTTTATAGATATATCACCTGACACAGCACTGGAACGTATTACGCAGGGACGCACAAATAAAGAACTTTATGAAAATAAATTACGGCTTACACAAGTAAGAAACAGATATTTTGAATTATTTGATATACTAAAAAATAATGAAAACATCATAATCATTAACGGCAATAAAAATATTGATGAAATTTCAGATGATATCTGGAAAAATGTATCAAGCTTATTTTAAGTGATTCTATGATAATATTATTGAAAGGGGGCATCTGTATTGGAGCTTAAAATTACACCTATGCAGCAACTTCAGCAGATGGAGCAAAAAGCACAAACTCCAGAAACTGACAATTCATTTCGTTTTACGCTTCTAAACACGCTTGAAGAAAACCAACTTAGAGCAGGGCTTGCTACAATGATGGAAGATATCACACAGCAGGGATACAAACTTGGGCGCCGTATGGACGTCCGTGATATGAAGCTGTATAGAAAGCTAATTAAAGATTTTATGAATGAAATAGCAAGCCATTCACACAAGTTCAGCCGCGAAAACTTTCTTGACAAAAAGGGAAGGCATCGTGTTTATGGTATAGTAAGACAGGTAAATGAAACACTTGATGAACTCGCAGCAGAGCTTTTAAAAGATGAAAAAGACCATCTTGCAATATTAGGCAAGATAGACGAGATACGCGGCCTTCTTCTTGATATATTTACCTGATTAATTACAAGGAGGTACTATTATGGCTAATTTCAGGCAAATTATAGGACAACAGCAGATTAAAGACCAACTTCAAAACGCAATAAAAAGAAATAGCATATCACATGCTTATATAATTTATGGTGAAACAGGTTCTGGTAAAAGAACATTATCTGATGCAATTTCACAGACACTCCAATGTGAAAACAAAATAGATGGAATAGATGCATGTGAAAACTGTAAATCATGTATTCAGGCAAAATCATATAATCACCCTGATATCAAACATCTTACACATGAAAAGGCGAGTATAAGCGTTGATGATATACGAAGACAAATAAATAATGATATACTTATTAAACCTTATAGCAGCAAATATAAAGTTTATATAATACCTGATGCCAATAAAATGACTGAACAGGCTCAAAATGCACTTCTTAAAACAATTGAAGAACCACCTGAATATGCAGTAATTATACTTATTGCTAATAACTTAACTGGTCTTCTTCCTACAATACAGTCAAGATGCATATTATTAAATTTAAAACCGCTTAATAATAATGAGATTGCCAATTATTTAATTACAAAACTTAAACTTGAACCAGAACAAGCACAAATAGCGGCAGGCTTTTGTCAGGGAAATATGGGCAAAGCTATACGTTTTGCTTCTTCTGAAGATTTCCAGATAATGAAAAATCAGGTATTATCACTTATAAAAACATTAGACAATATGGATATACCTAATATTATAAATACAATACGCAATTTTTCAAAAGATAAAAATAATATAAATGACTACCTTGATTTAATACTTCTCTGGTACAGAGATGTACTTATGTTTAAAGTTACAAAAGACAATAATCTTTTATTATATCAGGGGGAATACAACACAATATCCAAATATGCCAATACACATGGATATGAAGATATTGAAAAAATACTTAAAGCAATAGATACAGCTAAGGTGCGTCTTGCTGCCAATGTTAATTTTGATATTGCAATAGAGCTGCTGGTACTCACTTTAAAAGACTAAAATAATTATGGAGTATATATTATGATATTAATAATAGGTGTCAAATTCCGCAAATCCGGAAAAATATACTATTTTGATCCCTCTGGTTTTGATATAAAAAAAGGCGATCATGTAATAGTTGAAACCGCCCGTGGTGTTGAATATGGAACAGTAATAATTGAGCCACGTAATGTTACAGATGACAAAGTTATTCAGCCGCTAAAACCTGTTATACGTCTTGCAACAGTGGAAGATGACAATATAAATAAAGAAAATGAAGAAAATGAAAAAGAAGCTATAAATATATGCTTTGAAAAAATCAAAAAGCACAATCTGGTTATGAAACTAATTGATTGTGAATATACGTTTGACCGAAATAAGCTTTTATTTTATTTTACTGCGGAAGGTAGAATAGATTTTCGTGAACTTGTAAAAGACCTTGCATCAATTTTCCGCACACGTATAGAACTTCGTCAAATAGGTGTACGTGATGAAACTAAACTTATGGGCGGTATAGGTATATGTGGACGGCCATTGTGCTGTCACACATATCTTACAGATTTTGTTCCTGTGTCAATTAAAATGGCTAAAGAACAGAATCTTTCATTGAATCCTGCTAAAATCTCAGGTGTATGTGGAAGACTTATGTGTTGTTTGAAAAATGAAGAAGAGGCATATGAATATCTTAATAATACGCTTCCACATATAAATACAGAAGTCAAAACAATTGATGGATATAATGGTATTGTTCAAAGTGTAAGCGTTTTAAAACAACGAGTAAAAGTAATTATTACAAAAGAAAATGATGAAAAAGAAATTCATGAATATCATACAAATGAGCTTACTTTTGAGAAAAAAGATAATTTCTCTGATAGCTCTCCAGTTGTTCCTCCTCTTCCAGATGAAGAATTAGATGAAAATGCATTAAATGAGCTAAAGGCTATGGAACTTGATGATATAGAAGAACTATTAGAAGAATCTACTGAACAGACTCCGTATAAACATAATAAAAAGTCTTACAGCAAACAAAATCATGGAAGCTATGGAAAGGGTAATTACAATTCAAATTCTGGCACACGTCGCAAAAGTTATAATAGTGATGAACAAAAAGAAGCACATTATAGCAGCCATAATAAATCAAATGATAGCAAATTTTTCCGTGAAAAATATAACAGCAAATTATCAAAAAACCAACACAAGTCAAATGAAAGTAGGCGCCACAATAAGCGCAATACAAACTATTATAAATGAAAGACAGAATAGAAAAAGACTATTTAAAACCAAATGAAAGATTAGATGATTTACAGATAAATAATTATAAGATTATTCAAAATCCTAATATATTTTGTTTTGGAATGGATGCTGTATTATTATCTAATTTTGCAAATATACGAAAAGGTGACAATGTATTAGACCTTGGAACAGGTACAGGCGTTATTCCGATACTTCTTGCTGCCAAAACAGATGCAAAACATTTTGATGCTCTTGAAATACAAGAAGAAAGTGTTGATATGGCAAAAAGAAGTGTTGAGTTTAACAATCTTGAAAATCTTATAAATATAAAATGTGGTGATATCTGTAGTGCAACAGAAATATATGGTAAATCTGTATTTGATGCTGTTACTTGCAACCCACCATATATAAATGATAAACATGGACTTAAAAATCCAGATATGCCAAAAGCAATAGCAAGACATGAAATATTCTGCACTCTTGAAGATGTTATATACAACAGTGCAAATGTACTTAAAACAAATGGTAGATTGTACATGGTACATCGCCCTTTTCGCCTTGCAGAAATATTTGCATATATGAATAAGTATCATCTTGAACCAAAGAGAATGGGACTTGTATATCCATATATCGACAAGGAACCAAATATGGTACTTATAGAAGCAGTAAAGGGAGGAAACCCTATGCTTAAAACAGAGCCTCCAATTATTGTATATGAGTCGCCTAATAAATATACAAAACAACTACTTAAAGTTTATGATATCAATAAATCAGATTAAGAGGTAAAGTTATGTCAGGTACATTATATTTGTGTGCTACACCTATAGGCAACCTTGAGGACATAACCCTGCGTGTACTGCGTATACTTAAGGAAGTAGATTTAATCGCCGCTGAGGACACAAGAAATACTATTAAACTATTAAATCATTTTGGAATAAAAACTCCAATGACAAGTTATCATGAATACAATAAATATGATAAAGCACAATTTCTTGTGGATAGACTTATAGATGGAACAAATATAGCACTTGTAACTGATGCAGGTACACCTGCTATATCAGATCCAGGAGAAGAATTAGTTCGTCAGGCATATGAAGCTGGTGTTAACATAACATCACTTCCAGGTGCATGTGCATGTATTACTGCTCTTACTCTATCTGGAATGTCTACCAGAAGATTTGCATTTGAAGCTTTTCTTCCTTCTGACAAAAAAGAAAGAAAAATAATACTTGAATCTTTAAAAACAGAAACCCGCACTATTGTAATGTATGAAGCTCCTCATCATCTAAAGCAAACTTTAGATGAGTTATATAACTTTCTTGGAGACAGACAGATAACAATATGCCGCGAACTTACAAAGCTTCACGAAACTACCAATTCCTTTACTCTATCGGCTGCAATAGATTACTATAACACCAATTCTCCAAAAGGTGAATATGTCCTTGTAATAAAAGGTGTTGATATAAAAGAACTAACACTTAAAAAGCAGGAAAATTGGCAGCAAATTGACATCTTAGCACATATGGAAATATATTTGTCAAAAGGTATTTCCAAAAAAGAGGCTATGAAAAAAGTTGCAGCCGACAGAGGTATATCAAAACGTGAAGTATATCAATTTCTTATAGAAAAAGATGTATAAATTACTTGTAATATGGAAAAAATGATTGACAAATACAATTATTGGGAGGTCAATCATGAAAAAATTTTATAAGCATCATATACTTCCAAAAAGTTATGGCATAGCACTTGCCATATTATGCTGGACTTTTGCGGCTTTACAGCTTATGTCAAATATAAATATATTTTCTGAAAAGAATATACCTGCTTTTCTTGAAACTGAAGTAACCACATCTGGTAATTATATATACAGTGATAAATATTTTGCTGTAAAACAAATAAACAATTCTACATTTGAATTACTTCCTTTATCAAATACAAAAATTTTAGACGCACTAAACTCTTTTGTAAAACAATATGACAATTCCGTTAAACTTACATCATATCATAATGCCGGAAACTATGACGATTATTATTTATATAGCAAAGTCTTAGATAAAAATGGAATAACCCCTCTGACACAAGGATGTAATCTGCATATTGCAATTACAAAATCCCCTCTTCATATATATATGGGTATACCATGTATAGACTATGACTTTTAAAATATAATTATAAGCTTACTTTGATATAAGCCTTTCCTTATGGCATCTGCGTCTATTTTTTCTATATGACATTTCATTACAAAACATAACCTGTACCAACTCTTTAAACCATTTGTTGCCACATTCACCACAGTCATTGCTACTGCATTTAATATTGCCGCTGCTGCATAAATTATCTACAATTCTTTCTACACTTACTTTATCTGGACATTCATCAAACATAAGACTTCCGTCATATTCCATCTTATCGCAAATATCATCTATTGCCATCTGTATTTCAGATACTTTATTTGGATACAGATATTTATTATCCATATTTATTTCATCTGTTTGAACTTCTGTGAGCTCAAGTGGAAATGTCATAGCATTTCCTTTTTTATAACAAGATTTCTTTTTTGCCATTATTAAAAAGACTCCCTTTTTAATTTACATTATTATATGCCTGATATTAATATAAAGTTACAAAAAACTTGAAAAGAAAGCAGTTGTTTTTTACACATAAAAACATTATACTATAGTATGTATTATCTACTTTTATTAAACATATGGAGGACTATTGTGAAACACTTTTACAAATTAGTATCATTAATTTTTATTTTTGTGCTTTCTATAATTTTTTTTAGAAATGATATTCCAGAAGCAAATACAGGAACTACCACCGCAACCAGCCTTCAAGATGCTACATTCCCTATGATATACATGCAGCTTGGAAAGTTTACAGTTAACTCAATGCATGGCTACAGCAGTGAACTTGATAGTGGAGATATAAGAGAATCAATTACACCTCTTGATATATCAAAAACCTTTACAGTTAAGATTTCGGAAAATGAATCAAGTATCAAAA
>CAMWXG010000082.1 GCA_947178155.1 uncultured Lachnoclostridium sp. | reverse complement strand
TCTCAAAAAAGCATACTCACCAAAAGATAAGGTAATTAAATTGGATTATACTAGAGTGTCTTCCAAATACACTCTGGGAAACAATTTTATGATAATGGAGGTTTTAATATGGAGGTAATATTAACTGCAAAAGATTTATGCAAGTCTTTTTCTAATGAAAGTGTTTTGCATCATGTACTAAAAAACTTGAATTTGCAAATAGTGAAAGGTGATTTTACTGTTATTATGGGAAGTTCAGGTTCAGGAAAAAGCACATTATTATATGCCTTATCAGGCATGGACAGACCAACGCTTGGAAGTATTATATATAAGGGCGAGGAAATTTCAAAATATTCTAATGATAAGCTGGCGGTTTTTAGACGTGGGCACTGTGGGTTTGTATTTCAGCAAAATTATTTAAATGATACAATGAGCATTTTTGATAATGTTATGATTAGTGGACTTCTTATACAAAAGGATAGAAGAGAACTTTCAAATAAAGTGAAAGAACTGTTTATCAAACTTAATATATCAGAAAATATGTGGAAGAAGTTTCCATCACAGCTTTCAGGTGGAGAACAGCAACGTGTAGCTCTGGTAAGGGGGATTATTAATTCGCCGGAAATACTCTTTGCAGATGAGCCAACGGGGGCATTAAATTCGCATAATACAAATGAAGTACTAAATCTTCTTACTAAGTTAAATAAAGAGGGGCAGAGCATTGTTATGGTAACACATGATATAAAATCTGCTATACGCGGTAATAAAATAATTTATCTTAAAGATGGAATGATTGCAAGTGAGCTTTCTTTGGAAGAATATACTGGAGAAAGTGATGAAAGACATGGAAGGCTTCTTGCATTTTTGCAGGAAATGGATTGGTAGTTTGGAAGTATACGAGGAGGATTTTTATGTATAAATTTTTTATGATTTCTTTTAACAATATTAAAAAGAAGAAGGGAGATACTGCTGTACTTATTTTGCTTACTATGCTTTCCGCAATTCTTATTTACACAAGTATTTCTGTGCTTACAGGTGCGGGAAAGGTGATTGATGATGTGTATGATAATGCAAATACAGCAGACTATATATATGCAACATATGCAGATAGTAAAGATGAAATAAAGGAATTACTTAGTTCGCAAGAGGAAGTAGAGGATTATGAGACTTCAGAAGTGTATGGTGTTAATGCACAATATCATAGGTTTGACGAGACCAAAAAACATGATTTTGTGTTTTTGCTTAATAATGTTGAGGAGAAAAGAAATATTAGTAAAATAGGGGACGGATATGTTCCTAATATGTCAAAGGATGGAATATTGCTTCCATATATTCTAAGCAGTTCTTTTAAAAAGGGTGAAAAGTTTTATCTTATAATTAATAACAGGGAATATGAATTTATTGTTGATGGATTTGTTGAAGATGCTATGTTTTCGACAACAATGGGGATATCAGTTTATAATGTTTATTTTATGGAATCACTATTACAGGAAATTGTTAAAGATATTCCTTCGCTTAAAGATAAAAAAGCATATATGCATAAGATGAAAATAAGTGACAGTTCTAAGTCAGGTGAATTTGACAGTAAGGTTTCTGCATTAATGGCAAAAGAGATGCCGGAAATTGCAGATCAGTATATTTTTGCTTTATACTGGACAGGTATGAGAATGTCTTCACTTTTTATGCCATATATTACTATGGGCATTATTATGGCATTTTCAATACTTATTATATTTGTAATGCTAATAATTGTAAGGTTTAATATAAGAAATTTTATAGAAAAAAATATAAGAAATATAGGTATTATGCAGGCAGCAGGGTATACAGCAAAGCAGCTTAGATTATCTGTTGTATTTGAAATAGGAATTGTGAATGCTTTGGGAATATTTCTTGGAATAATAATTGCTTTGTCAGTAAACGGCTTTGTGGGCAATATAATGTCAATACTTATTGGATTAAAATGGAATCAGGGGATAAATATTTTTGCTATAATTATAACTGTATTGTCAGTATTTTTTATATTAGTTTTTACTGCATGGTTTTCAGGCAGGATATATAGCAGGGTTACGGTTCTTGATGCATTGCGTGGAGGCATACATACACATAATTTTAACAAAAATGTTTTCTCATTTTCAAAAAGCAGGCTTCCTATACCTATTATTTTGTCCTGTAAAGAAATATATGGAGAAAAGAAGAAAAATTTGTCAATATTATTTATTTCTATTATATTGTCAATGGCTACATGTATAGGTCTTATGTTGTATGAAAATTTTGCCTTAAATCCGGAAAATATTCTTGTAATGTCAGGACTTGAGGTAGCAAATATTGAAATATCAATATCAGCATCTGATAAGGAAACTAAGCTTAAAGATGTTGGAAGTCAAATTGAATGTTGGAAGGAAGTAGACAGGGTACTTTATTATGTTGATGGGGTAGTTAAAATAACAAATAAGGATAAAACAGTTAGTATATCAGCAGATATTTGGGATAAACCAGATAAGCTGAAAAATGAGATGCTATTAGAAGGACGTTTTCCTGAGCATGATAATGAAATTGTTATTTCTACAAATTCGGCAGAAGAAATTGATGTAAAGACAGGAGATGTTGTTTATGTAGAAGGAACAGCGGGAAAGAAGGATTATATAGTTACTGGAATAGACCAGAAGATTAATAATATGGGAAGAAAAGCGCTTATGCATATAGAGGGTTTTAAAAGACTTAATGGAGATGTATCCATTAAAAAATTATATGTATATACAAAAGAAGGAATTTCATATAAGGACATTGATAAAAAAATTAAGGAAGAATTTTCTCAAGTTGATACAGCCAATCCGGAGAAAGAGACTATGGAAATATTAAGCGGTATAGTAAAAGGAATGTTTGCTGTTTGTACGCTTTTTATTATTGTAACATGTTTCGTAGTTATATTAATAGAGATGCTTTTAATTCATTCCAAGATTTCAAAAGAATACAAAAATTATGGAATAAATAAGGCTTTGGGCTATACTACAAAGCAACTTATGGTTCAGACAATGTTTGCAAATATTCCGGTAATATCTATAGGTTCGGTGTTGGGTGCAGCTATTTCAGGCATTGCAGGAAAGTATCTTACGGCTGTGTGTTTAGCTTCATTTGGCATAAAAGAAGTAAAGATGTCAATTAATCCATTTTGGGAACTGTTTGCAGTAGCAGGCATAATTTTAGTAGCACTTATTTCATCATTTGTAGCAGCAGTAAAGATAAGGAAGATAGAACCAGTGGAAATGTTAAGGAATTATTTCTAAATGAAAGCGAAATATTCTCATAAAAATTATAAAATATTTTGTCCTTGAATTAGGTATTATGGGTATGATAGAATAGTCTATGTTCACTTTAAAATATCAAAGAATTATTACAAAACGAGGAGGGTACATATGGGAATTTTGAAAAAGTCATATCCATATTATGGAAAAATATACGTTATTCTAATAATATGCATATTGTTTGGGCTTACTCAAAGTATTATAGGATTAATTGAACCGCAGATTGTTACGCTTATTGTTGACAATGTAATAAATCCTGCGCTTGGTCAGGAGCCTGAGAAAAACAGCAGCATATTTGCATTTTTATTAGAAGATATTCCAAAGGACAATTTATGGGAAATGATGTTTGTTCTTGTCGGTGTGTTTCTTCTATTTTTATTTCTGTATTTTGTAACATTTTATTTAAGGTGGAATCTTGCACATTATTTTTCGATAAAATGTGATAATGAGGTACGTCTTGATATTATGAAAAAAATCAATTCATTTGGGCTTCCACTTCTTAAGGATTACAGTACAGGGGATTTGATTACGATAGTAAATTCTGACGCAGGAAATATTCGTGAGTTTCATGTTTCAACAATCCCATTTGCGGTTGAATCAATGTTTTATATTGTAGTGGCATCATATATGCTTTCGCGTTTAAATATCTGGCTTATGATACTTCCAATTTTGGCGTTTGCAGTATTTGGATTGATTACAAAAAAGTTTCTTAAACTTTGCAATGATATGTATGGTAAACTTTGGGAAAGAAATTCTGAGTTAAATACAGAAACACAGGAAAGTATTTATGGAATTCGTACTATTAAGGCTTATGCGAGGGAAGATGTGAGGATAAATCGCTTTAGTAAAAGAAGCAGAGAGGTAAGAGATTTTTCGACAGATTTTGGTATTAAGCGTTATAAATATTTTCTTGCATTTGATACTACTGACCAGATTGTAATGCTTGCAAGTATGGCATTAAGTATTTATCTTGCATCAAAGTTTGAAATGACAAGTGGTGAATATACAGCATTTCTTGCATATATGTTGTCAATCTGCGGCAATTTTATAGATATTATTTTTCATGCGGCAGATATACAGGAACAAAAGGTTAGTGCAGACAGGTTATATGGTCTGCTTAATAAAAAAGATGAGATTGCTGCACTTTATGGTGATAAGGCTGTATCAAAAAAGCCACATATTGTGATTTCAAATGTCAGTGCTAAAGCAGATGGCAATGAACTTTTAGATGGTATTTCACTCGATATTCCATATGGAAAGAAAGTTGGAATTATGGGAAAAACAGGAAGTGGAAAGTCAGTTCTTTTGCGTGTAATGCAGGCATTTGAGGAATTTGAAAGCGGCTCAATTACAATAGATGGTGATGATATTAAGGCATACAGCCGTAATGAAATTGCAAGAACTTATGGCTATGCAATGCAGAATGTATTTTTATTTTCTAATACAATCGCTGCAAATATTGCCTATTATAATCCTGATGCTTCTGAAGAGGAAGTACTTGCATGTGGTGATATAGCACAGGTTAGTGAATTTGCTGATGAATTTCCTGATGGGTACAATACTGTAATTGGAGAAAAAGGTTTTGGTCTGTCGGGTGGTCAGAAACAGCGTGTTGCAATTGCAAGGGCATTAATGAAAAATGCTCCTGTAACAATTCTTGATGACTGTACAAGTGCACTTGATATTGAAACAGAGAGTAAGATATTTAAGAGTCTTGATAAACATTTCAAAGATAAAACACTTATTATGGCAACACATAGAGCGGTAGCATTAAAAGAATTTGATGAGATTTTATTTTTAGAGAATGGTAAAGTAATTGAACGCGGAAACTTTAAAGAACTAATGGAGCTAAATGGAAGATATGCAAATATCTACAGACAGCAAATGGATAAGGAGGTGTTTGTGCATGAGTAGGAATCTGTATTATGAAGATGAAGATTTAGAAGAAAAGTTTAACAGTTTTATGTTTAAACGCTTTATATCGTATGCAGGGGAATATAAAAGGGATTATATTAAAGTAACTGTTTTGCTTATTGGCACAGCTTTTTTATCACTTGTTCCTGCAGCAATTAATATGAAAATTATTAATGAAGTTCTGCCTAAAGATGGAGTTGTGCCAAAGCAGGCATTAAATCTTGCCATACTTTTTTTAAGTATTTGGATAGCATTAAGTATGGGAGCTGTTTTTGCTGATTTTATTTCTTCAAAGGTATCTACCACACTTGGAAATAATGTTGTATGCAGGCTTAGAGAGGATTTATTTGAAAAGCTTATGGAGCTTAGCTTTGATTATTATGACAGCAGACCTACAGGAAAAATTCTTGTGCGAATCACAAATTATACAGATGAGCTTGCAAACTTTTTTATAAACAATATGATACGTGTGGTTGATAATTTCTGTATTATGGTTATCACAATTATATGTATATGTTTTGTAGAAATCCGAATGGCTGTAATGGGGCTTATTGTAAGTATTCCCCTTGGTGTTTTGCTTTGGGTTGTTGCAAAAGCACTTCATCGCTGTGCAAGAAATGACAGAAATAAGATGAGCAACCGAACTGCATTTGTTGCAGAAGATATTAATGGTCTGGAGGTAATTAAAGCATTTAACAGGGAGGCTTTAAATGATGAAATATTTATAGAGCTTTCAGACAAATATCATAAAGCATTTATGCAGACAACAAGATACAGAGAACTATTTTTCCCACTTTCATTTGCAGGGGTAAGAATACTTTGCAGTGTTACAATGTATTTAACGGCATTGTTTATTATTACTAATCACATCGGCGCAGAGCTAACACTTGGAGCACTTGTTGTAATTACAACATATATGCAGCGTTTTTCAAATGCAGTATATGTTATCTGTCAGCAGTTACAGTCAGTGGCAAGCATAACCTCAAATATAGAGCGTATATTTGAGGTGCTTGACACAGAAAATGATATTGTAGAAAAGGAAGATGCAGGTGAGTTGTCTGTACCACATGGAGGAATTGATTTTAAAGATGTTACATTTTCTTATATTAAAGGTATTACAGTTTTAGAACATGTGAATTTATCTGTAAAACCGGGGCAGATGGTTGCGCTTGTTGGGCCTACAGGGGCAGGAAAGACAACAATAGTAAGCCTTTTAAGTCGTTTTTATGATATTGACAATGGTGAGATTTTAATTGATGGAACTGATATACGTGATGTAACACTTAATTCCCTTAGGGGAAGTGTTGGAGTCATGATGCAGGATACATTTTTATTTCGCGGTGAGATAATTGAAAATATCAGATTTTCAAGACCAGATGCAACTGATGAAGAATGTATTGAAGCTGCAAAAAAAGTGTTTGCACATGATTTCATTATGAAAAAGAAAGAAGGGTATCATACAGTAATATCAGGTGAGGGAAGTGAACTTTCATCAGGAGAGAGACAGCTTCTGTCATTTGCAAGACTTTTACTTATGAATCCTGATATCATTATCCTTGATGAGGCCACAAGTAATATTGATACAGAAACAGAAAAACTTGTGCAGAAACTTTTCACAACAGTATTAAAAGAAAAAACATGTTTCATAATTGCGCACAGACTTTCTACAATACAAAATGCAGACAGGATTTTGTATATAGATGAAAAGGGAATTTTAGAAGATGGAAGCCATGAAGAACTTATGCAAAGAAAAGGGTTGTATTATAATTTGGCATCTGCCGGAGGAAGTATGTAGTTTATATAAAGTCAATGCTGTATAAGCCTGCTAAATAAAATGTACTGCATGTTTGTTATGAAGTTACAATTCAGCTTTAAGAAATACAATTATTTATATTGTAAGGCTGAATTGTAGCTTTTTTTGTTACTTTTAACACCCACGCTAAAATAGATTATACTAGGATTTTTGGATGATTATTTGTAACGAATTACAAGCAAAACAGGCTTTTACAAATTTCCAATTTGTGTTATAGTATATATTATACTATAAGCTGGATAAACATAGAAATACTATATCTCTGTTTAAAATGCAGGGAATAAAAATAAAAGGAGGTATTTAAGATGGTCTACAAATGCAGTATCTGCGGATATGTATATGATGAGGAGAAAGAGGGAAAGCCATTTTCTGAATTAACAGAATGCCCTGTCTGCAAACAGCCACCAGAGATGTTTAAAGCGGAAGAAGCAAAAAAAAGCGAAGCCATTTCTTTTGAAGCTGAAATGCGGCCAGATGCCATAAACGCTGAGGGCTTGGATTTAAGCTATCCAAAAGAAACGAAAAAGACAGACAGCGATTATCGTTATATGAAAGAAATTCACGATATGGCTGTTACTGGGAAATCAGCGATTGAGGCAATGGGTACACAGATGAAAATGCCAAATTGGGATGATGTGCTTATACTTGGTGCACAGTTGAATCCAATGCCTTTGGACGAGCATGCGGATGTATCACTTAAAACTATAATCGGAAAGCATGCAAAAAAGCCGATGGTACTTGATATGCCGGTTTATATTTCGCATATGTCCTTTGGGGCTCTTTCCAAGGAGACAAAAATAGCAATGGCAAAAGGGAGTGCAGCAGCAGGCACGGCAATGTGCAGTGGGGAAGGAGGTATTCTTCCAGAAGAGAAGGAGGCGGCATATAAGTATATTTTTGAATATGTACCAAATCTGTATAGTGTTACAGATGAGAATCTTAAAACTTCGGATGCTATTGAGATAAAAATTGGACAAGGTACAAAGCCTGGAATGGGAGGGCATTTGCCAGGTAGTAAAGTTACTCCTGAAATTGCAAAAATTCGTAACAAACCTCTCGGAAAGGATGTAATAAGTCCTTCTAAGTTCCCTGGAATCAATAGTGCAAATGATTTAAAGAAATTGGTAAGTGAGCTTAGAATGCGAAGTGAAGGCAGACCTATCGGTATTAAAATTGCTGCCGGACGTATTGAGAGAGATTTGGAATTTTGTGTATATGCTAAACCTGATTTTATTACTATAGATGGGCGAGGTGGTGCTACAGGAGCATCGCCATCCATTATAAGAGATTCTACAAGTGTTCCAACAATCTATGCACTTTATCGTGCGAGAAAATATCTTGATGATATTGGAGCAGATATTGATCTCGTGATTACAGGAGGATTTAGGGTTTCATCTGATTTTGCAAAAGCTATCGCTATGGGAGCGGATGCAGTTGCTATTGCTTCGGCAGCTATGGTGGCAGCAGCCTGCCAGCAATATCGTATTTGTGGTACAGGAATGTGTCCGGTAGGAGTGGCTACACAGGATGAAAAACTAAGAGAAAGATTACATATTGATGCTGCAGCAAAGAGGGTAGAGAATTATATGAAGTGCTCTGCTGCGGAGTTAAAAACATTTGGAAGAATTACTGGTAATGAGGATATTCACGGGCTATCTGTTGATGACCTTTGCACTATTAATAAAGAAATATCTAAATATACAAATATTGCACATGCAGGTGAAGCATTTATGCCATTAAGTATTGTAAATAATTGCAAATCCAGTGATTTAGCTGGTGGTGTAAAACCAGCTGTGGAATCAAATATTATTGAGGAGGAAAAAAATATGACAACAACAAAATATGCAGGAACGCAAACTGAAAAGAATTTGAAAGCAGCATTTGCAGGGGAATCACAGGCGAGGAATAAATACACCTATTTTGCATCTGTGGCAAAAAAAGAGGGTTATGAACAGATTGCAGGTTTGTTTTTGAAAACAGCGGATAATGAAAAAGAGCATGCGAAAATGTGGTTTAAGGAGCTGAATGGAATCGGTGATACGAAGGCAAATCTTACTGCAGCTGCAGATGGTGAAAATTATGAGTGGACAGATATGTATGAGGATTTTGCCAGGACAGCAGAGGAAGAAGGTTTTCCTGAACTTGCGGCAAAGTTTAGACTTGTTGGAGCTATTGAAAAACATCATGAGGAAAGATACCGTTCTTTACTTAAGAATGTTGAGACTGCAGCAGTATTTGAAAAGAGTGAAGTAAAAGTATGGGAGTGTCGCAATTGTGGGCATATTATCATTGGAACAAAGGCACCTGAGGTTTGTCCGACATGTAATCATCCACAGAGTTATTTTGAAGTGCATGAAGAGAATTATTAATCAAATAAAGTTGGAGATATTATAATGAATATATACGAAATATTAGATTCATATCAGGATACACATGAGGGTTTTGCAGAAGAAAAAATTATAGAAGCAGAGCAAAGGATTGGTTGTTTATATCAGTACAGAAGATGATTTTATTACATTTAAAAAATGTACAGATACTATGGAAAAGTTTCTTGAGATTATGTTTGAGCAGGCAAAAGATGATATGGATTGATAGAATATAGAATTATATGTTATCTTAAAACTGTGGAGTATTTATTATGTTGAAATGCTCATGATGATAAAATATAGATACTCCTCAGTTTTTTTAATTTTTGAAGCTAATTATCATAATATCAGAATTTTGGAGCACTAGTACATTGTTGCATTAATAATTGAGCAATAGGTACCTGCTCTTTGTGCCGGTACCGCGTTGTCGTCAGTCAACAATGTCACCGCCATTTCTTTTATCAAAGATTCAAAATATTATGGTACTTTTCATAGTATCCTTCTATCCTGTTCTTGGCAATTCCTGTCTTATATCCTTTTTCTATTTCGTCAAAATATATACTGGTATCAAATGGCAGAAAGTGTCCTTTCTCAGCCTGCACAATCTCAAAGGTATTTTCATCAATACATTTGATATTCTGCATCTGCTCCATAACTTTTCGTATCTTACTGGGAATCGGTTTGAGCAACCCTTCGCTGTTTAGTTTTGGAACCTGCATTTTTAAGTAGAACTCTTGAATATCTTTTACTGTAAACTGCTGTATTTTGTAATAATGAAACATTAGAATAAGTTCCTCTATCTGTAGACTAAATGGTCCACAGTAAAATCCAACTTCAAATGATTTGCAGTAATAAATAACTTCCTTTATATTTAACTTTGTCCAGTCCATATTTTCTACCTTAATCTATCGCTTTTTTATAATGATTTACCAGAATGCGGTTTGTATTCTTTGCTTTTATCTTAGTCAATTTAGAGTTGTTGCTGTTTTTCAGTATAGCACATTTATATTATACCTACAAGATGCCATATAGGAATAATAGTCATTAAAGATTTAGTGTTTGAAAATTCATTCTCACAATCTGAACTCCCCATTTTGCGCTATATTTGCCACAAATTTAGTCAATGTAGCAGATACAAAGGTAATGAACTGAACTATGGAAATTTGCAAAGAATTGAGGTATAATTTTGATGTTGGTAATGTACAAAAATATAAATATGCAAAGAGGAGATAGTTTAATGAGAAAAGTTGTTTTATTTATTACAATGAGCCTTGATGGATATATTGCAGATGAGTATGGGAATGTAGACTGGCTTAATGGACAGGACATGGATGTGGCAAATATTGATACCTAACAGACTTATAATGGAATTGTTGAGTTGATTTACACACGCAGATAACTTGCTGCTGATAAGTTTAACGTTTTGAAATTGACTTAAGTCAATATGCACAGAATTTATTTTTTTAAGGAGTGAAATATTATGAATAAACAGCCAAAATTTCCTTTTGACATGACAGGTTACACCTGTTTCTCTATTATTAATTGTCCTGTGGAGCAGGCGATTCAGCTTTTGAAGGAGTATCCTGATCTCTATGCTGCAGAAAATAGAGTTCAATTTTCCTTTCAGATTGCCACTTTGCCAGAGGAGACAAAGTGGACTCTTTTGCGCTGGCCATTGCCAGGGAAGTTTTACGATTTGATGAATTTGACAATATGGATGATGGGGTATCGTGCTGGTTTGGGCGGAGAAAACCCAATTTTTGTTGCCCTTCCGCCTGCAGAGAGGGAGATGGACGGGCCGTTTCTGGCCAGACCTGACTATGATAACCAGTTCGGAGATTCAATGCTTGGCTTCTGGCAAAACTGGAGCTTTGATTACACAATATCAAAAGAGAAATTGCGCTGGATTGGTGAAAACACGTTCCCGCAAGAGTATTTCTTCTACGGCCGTGGTTATTCCTTAACTGGTTTCAAGCTGGAGTGGCTTAGACA
>CAMWXG010000081.1 GCA_947178155.1 uncultured Lachnoclostridium sp. | reverse complement strand
TCTTGCTAAAGTATAGCAGCTTTTTTTATGATGTATCCAAAAAACTTATTGAAGACATATTTTATTATCACTATTTTTTGTTACATTATTTTTTCTTCGTAGCGGACAACATTTTATCTTAAGTAAGTATAACTTTTATAAATATTAACATAATAAAAATAGGTCAATGAAAGGAGTCTTTAATACTATGAACCCAATTCAGGCATATATTATAATGTTTCTGACAGGCGGCTTTTTATACTGTGGCATAGAAATACTATACAGAGGATATTCACATATATCAATGCTTATTGCTGGCGGCATATGTTTTCTTTTGGTAGGAGTAATACAAAATATACTAGGCGAATCCTCTTCCATAATAGGTCAAATGGTTATATGTGGCATTATGATTACATCTGTTGAACTTATAATTGGCATAATAGTCAACCGCCATATGCATTTAAATGTATGGGACTATTCAGGTGAACAATATAATTTTAAAGGGCAGATATGTCTTCTTTATTCTAATATGTGGTTTCTTTTATCAGGACCTATGATTATAGTCCACGATTATATGAAATATCATCTTCTTGGAATTCAGATACCGCACTACAAAATCTTCTGACAGCTTTAACATGTTTAATCATACCTTATTTTTATCTTAATTTAAGCTTATATCACTGGCAAGATAAGGTAAGTTATGTTACAATTATCATTGCTGGCAGTTCTTGTCAGCAATGCTTACAACTATACTGTAAGCATAAACACACAGCACAAAATCGTGCTGTAACTTTACATAATTACATGACAGGAGGACATCATGAGAAAAAGTAAACTATTACTATCATTATTTCTTGCAGCTGCACTTTCATTTCCTACATCGCCGGCAGTTACTAATAATACTGCAGTTGTAGAAGCTGCTGCAAAAAAAGTTGCAATTACAAATGCAGCAGATGGAACACTTACAATTGAAAAGGGAGAAAGCTATAAATTAAAAGCAAACCGTTCTGATGTAAAATGGAAAAGCAGCAACCCAAAAAATGTTACTGTAAATAAAACCGGAAATCTTAAAGGAAAAAACTATGGAAATTCAACCATTACTGCATCAGCAGGCAAAAGCAAAGCTAAGGTAGCTGTCACAGTTGGTACAAAAATAAGCAGGGTAAATGTAGTAAAACCAGCTGTTGCTCTTCTTGTAGGTGGACAATCTACCATCAAGGCAGACATCACTCCTGAAAATGCATCTAATAAGACCTTAAATTACAAATCCAAAAATGCAGACATTGCAACTGTATCTAAAGAAGGTGTAATTACTGCAAAAAAGACAGGCAAAACACAAATCACTGTAAAATCTACAGATGGTACAAAAAAAAGTGAAACAATTACTGTAACTGTCCGCACTGAAGGTAGCATCCCACGTTTGCAGGATGATTTTTACAGCTCAATCAATGCAACAACTATTAAAGACCATGCTCTTTCTGAAAACCAGATGCAATGGAGCGGCTTTTATGACTTGTCAACAAATATTACAAATAGCATGAATAATATTATTGACAATCTTGCGGCTAAAAAAGATGATTATAGCAATGGTACTATTGAGCAAAAAATTACTGATTTTTACCTTCTTGCTCGCGATATGGAAACCAGAGATGCTGCAGGAGTAAAACCACTCAAAGAATATACTGATAAAGTTGATAATGCAAAAACTGTTGAAGAATATGTAGATGTTTTAGCTGAACTTTTAAAATATGGTCACGCAAGTGTATTAGGCTTTGGAATCTCACCAGATTTAACAGATTCTAATAAATATATTCTCGTAAACGCAGGTCCGGATCATATCCTTCCTAAAAACTATATGGTAGACGCGGAGTACAAACTTGTGCAAGATGCTGTATTTACATTTATTAAACAAATGTTTACTCTCGCTGGAGAAAGCGAAAGCAGTGCAACTGAAATTGCAACACAGGTTTTCAAATTTGAACAGGAACTTGCCGCTAACGATCTTGATATATCAGATATGTATGATATAAATAAAGCTTACCGCATCTATACATCAGATGAACTTGTAAAACTTTACAGCAACTGTGATATTAAGAAACTTTTAAAAACTATTGGTATAACTCATTTTGACAAATGCATGGTATCAGGGGAAGAAAATATTAAGAAAATAAATAGTATGCTCACACAGGAAAATCTTGAACTCTTAAAAAACTATACAAAATTTACACTTTATATGAACTGTTGTAACTATCTGACAAGCGCACATTATGATGCACTTAGCAGCCTAAATGCTATAATCTTAGGTCCTAGCGGAAATAAGACCATGGATACAGTTGCAAAAGAAATGACTCAGTCACTCTTTTCATGGGAGTTTGGTAAACTATATGTAGATAATTATTTTTCAGAAGAAAGTAAAAAAGAAATTGAATCTATGACACAAGATATTATCGAAACCTTCCGCAACAGAATCAAAAAACTTGACTGGCTGTCTGATGCAACTAAACAAAAAGCAATCAATAAGCTTAATACAATGAAAGTTAAAATAGGATATCCTGACAAATGGCCTTCATATTTTGAAAATATTTCTATTGATGCATCAATGGGACTGGTCGAAAATTTAATGCAAATTACTATGGCCTTAAATTCTGATATACAATCATTACTTGATTCTGGTGTTGATAAAACCCAATGGGCTATGACACCACAAACTGTAAATGCATGTTATACCCCACAGGCAAATGATATCACATTCCCTGCTGCAATACTACAGGCACCATTTTATGATAAAGATGCAAGCTATGCACAAAACTTAGGTGGTATAGGCACTGTCATTGGTCATGAGATTACACATGCCTTTGATACATCCGGAGCTGAGTTTGATGAGAATGGCAATTATAATAATTGGTGGACAGAAGCAGATTTTGCAGAATTTATGTCAAGAGCTGAAAAAGTTAAAAATTATTACAATAGCATTGAATTATCAAATGGTTTATTCCAGAATGGTGATTTGACAATTACAGAAAATATTGCAGATATGGGCGCAATGGCATGTGCGCTTGATATTGCCGGAAGTGATAAAAAAGCTCAACTTGAAATTTTTAAAAGCAATGCTAATATCTGGGCATCTAACTATACTGACCAATATCGTGACTATCTGCTGACAAATGATGTCCATTCTCTTGATAAAGTACGTGTAAATGCTATACTGCCATTATTTGACCAATTCTATGATGTTTTTGGAGTTCGTGAAGATGATGCAATGTATGTAGCACCAGAGGACAGAGTTCAAGTTTGGTAAATATAAATATTAAAAAATATTTTTAAACAAGATTAAAAGTGCTTCCAAAAGACAACTATACAAAACATTGTTTTCTGCGGAAACACTTTTAATTTTCTGGCCACAATCTAATGTATTGCATTATATGCTTCGCGTACTGCTTTCGATAACTGGTCAGGACATGATGTTCCTTTCATGCCACACTTAATATCTTTAAGTTTCTTTTCAATCTGTTCAACAGTCATCCCATCCACAAGCGAGCAGACACCCTGAGTATTGCCATTACAACCTCCAGTAAATTCTACATTTGAAATAATATCATCATCAATATCAAAATCTATGCGTTTTGAACATGTTCCACTTGTTTTATATGTATATCTCATATCAATACCTCTCTTTTTATTCAAGTTCTCAATACTTTTAGTGTTAACTTTATTTATTAAAAATATTCTGGATTTAAAAATGGAATCACCACATCTGCAACCTCATCCTCCTTATCAAGCCCCCAATAAGTTGAATATATCCCATCACCAATACCACTTGTAAACATTGGAAGTCTGTAATCAGTATTTGGAATATTCCATATTATATAATCACCTCCCGCACGCTGGTTTTCAGAATCCTCTTCATAACTTTTTGCAAATAATAATCATCACCTTCTCCAAATGCAATCCAGCCATTGCCAAATTCAGTTACCTCTTTACAAATGTGAAAACACCTCTCCAAGACCGCATTGAAGCAACAAATCCGCCTTATTATCAAGTGGTGTAGCAGATTTATTTATAAGCACAAGCTTATTTCCCTGATAATATCTTAAAAGCCCTGCTGCCGGATATACTGCAAGAGATGTTCCACCTACGATAAGCATATCTGCCTCACTTATCACCCTTACAGCACCATTAATAGTTTCTTCCTCAAGCCCCTCTTCATATAAAACCACATCTGGCTTAATCGTGCCACCACACTCACACAGTGCAACACCCTCACTTTTAACAATAGCATCTATTCCATAAAATTTATGGCATTTCATACAATAATTACGAAGTACTGAACCATGGAGCTCGTATACTGTTTTGCTTCCTGCTTTTTGATGAAGCCCATCTATATTCTGCGTAACAACACCTTTAAGTTTTCCCTGTTTTTCAAGCTCCGCCAGTTTTATATGTGTAATATTGGGTTCTGCATCAGTACAAATCATCTTATCACGATAAAACTTGTAGAATTCTTTTGTATTTCTTTGAAAAAAAGAATGGCTTAAAATAGTTTCAGGCGGATAATCATACTTCTGATTGTAAAGACCATCAACACTTCGAAAATCAGGTATTCCGCTTTCTGTAGAAACTCCTGCTCCTCCAAAAAAGACTATATTATCACTTTCTTCAACCCATTTTCTAAATGTTTCTATGTCTGCATTTATTTCACTCATAATTGGTCCCTCCTTATATTTTGTTACAATTAATCTGGGTATACTTCATTCACAAAATCTGAATTGTAACTTTATTGTACCATATAATGTTCATTTAATCTATTCTCTTTATCGAATAAATAATTATATTGCACCATTTCATATTCTTTCAAAAGCTCTGAATATTCACTATCTTTCTCTGATACCTCATGTAATCCGCCTTCATTGTCATAATAACCAACTGCACTGACCACTGGCAATTTATCATGTAACTCCATAAGATACCTGTTATAATCACTCATCTTAAGTCCTGCAGCATCAAGAAAAAGTGATGACAAATAGTTTATTGACGTTTTTTCTATAGTCATTTCAGGTATATCATAATTTGCCCATATCATAAATGGCACTTTATACTTTTTCATTGTATCTTCATGTGTAAAGTTTAATGGATCCTTCCCCATTACATTTACATAAAATATATCAGAAAGATGCGGCTGATGATCCCCAAAAAGTAATATAATAACTGGCTCATCTACATTGCCAAAATAAGTAATAAGCTGCTCTAATGCCTCATCGGACTGCTTCATAAGTGACAAATACTGATTAGCTGACATCGGTGCCTCAAATGAAGTAACTTTAACATCCTGAACAAAATCATCACCACCATAATCATATGCACTATGATTTTGCATTGTAACATTAAATACACATAGTGATGTCCCATTCTTTTTCTTCTCATACAGTTCCTCTATTTTCTTATAATCACTTAAATCACTTATATAATTCCTTATCATAAGAGCATCATCAAAATCATCTATTGTGTAAAACTTATCAAAATAAAGAAGAGGATAAACACTTACCCTATTATATCCAGAACCATTATATGGATGTATAGCAACAGCCTCTTCATATCCTTCCTGTACTTTAATATTACTTATAATAGAAGGCAGATAGTTTTTCATATATTGTAGATATGGATTTCCTGGTAAAAACACTTTACTGCATCCAGTAAGAAATTCAAATTCAGAATTGGCAGTATATCCACCATATACAGATGACTGCACATATCCTTTTATTGTGTTCTCCTTAAGACTGTCATAAAATGACATTACATTTTCACTAGAAGTGAAATCTCCAAGTACCCTCAAATCTGAATATGATTCATTCATAATCATAATTATATTTGGATTCTGCCTGCCAATGTTTGTTGTGTATTTATCCTCTTCATATGCAGATAAAATTTCATCTACTTTCTGTACTGAATAGCCGACAGGTTTTTCTATTTTTGCACTTCCTGCATTGGCTACAAAATATAATACATAACCATAGTCATTTATACCCTTACTATTATCCCATGTAACCGAACTTACTCCTCTAAAAAAAGCAGCATCTATATTAATCCAAATTATAAACAGCACAGAAACTGCCAGTCCTGACAATGAAGCTATAATATGCCCTCTGTAAAAATATGGCTTTTTTAACTCTTTACCAAAATACTTTTCTTCTGCAAATTTGCTAATAAGACACAAAACTATGCTGGCTAAACCACAAAAGAGCCCAATTATAAAATATAAATCTATTTTATATTTATATCCTCCCGCCACCCCTGCAGCCGTCTTTACTGCAAAGAAATCCATAAATACAATGCCATAACCACGAAATGATATTACAAAATAATTAGCAGCTCCTATTATAAGAAATAAAATACATGATATGATTAATGCACTTCTCAAGCGGTGCATAAGACACAACAAAATAAGATTTACAAGCATTATGAGTATAACATTTTTTATAAAAATAGTATATGTAATTTCCAGAAAACTCTTTCTCATAAAAAATTCAAGATATATAAATTCAAAACAGCTTATAATAATAAAAAATATAGTCCTAGCTATAACCTTTGTATTAGACTTTACATTTTTCTTTTCTGCTTCCAAAATCCTTACCTCCATAAACTCACAAAAGCAGTTTTCCTGACATAATATCAGAAAAACTGCCTGCTTAAAATTAACTATACTTTAATTTGAAAATGGATTAGAGAATATGCCTCCATCAAAGCCATCACCATAATAATCATCATTATTGTTATAATTATTATTTCTATTAGAGTCTGCATTTCCTGAGGAAGCATCATCAGATAAACCATCAAGTGATGCCTTACCCTGTAAAGTAACTTCTACTTTTTTCTCCTCATAAGAACCATCATTACTTCTTAAAATGACTACCTCTACTTTTGTCCCCTTACGATAGCTGTTTGCTTTCTGCTGAAGGCTTTCTATAGTAGTAACTTCCATATTATTTATGCTTGTAATAATATCTCCGGTCTTAATACCTGCTTTATCTGCTGCACCTCCTTTAGAAACCTCTACAACATATACACCATTTGGTATATTGTAATAACTTGCCTCATCAGTAACAGTACGTCCTGAAATACCAAGATAACCCTTCTCTGAATCTGACAAATTTTCTCTGTTCATAAGTTCATCAATAATAGGTGTTGCAACTGAAATAGGAATCGCATAACCTACACCTTCTACAGATGAATCAGCAATCTTAGCTGAATTAATCCCTATAACCTGCCCTTTTGTATTAAGGAGCGCGCCGCCACTGTTACCTGGATTTATTGCAGCATCTGTCTGTATTGCCTTAATCCTTTTAGTTACACCGCTGTTATCTGAAGAAGCCTCTGTGATTTCCCTGTCCTTAGCACTAATATATCCTACTGTAACAGACTGACCATATCCAAGTGAATTTCCTATTGCTATTGCCATTTCTCCAAGTTTAAGATCATCAGAATTTCCCAAATCTGCAATTTTAATCTCATCCATTGTTGAAGACTTTACTGATTTCACATTTACTGCTATTACTGCAAGGTCGTTGTTTGGATCTGTTCCTTTAACACTTGCTTCATATACTTCATCATCAATAAACCTTACTGAAATTGTCTTTGCATCTTCTATTACATGATTATTGGTAGCAATCAAAAGCTCCTTGTTATTCTGTCCTACAATAAAACCTGAACCACAGCTTGTTGACTCCTTCCCCTGATAATACTGCCCAAATAAATCATAATAATCAGTTCCCTTTGATGTGCTTGTTATTGCCACCATTGCAGGCATTGTCTGCTCAACAACTCCTGCAACATTAGCAGTATTGCCAAGTACTCTGCTGGTACTTGCATCACTCTTGCTCGTTGTCACTCTATCAGAATCAGCAGTCGTTCCAATCTGCTTTTCAGTCCTTACATTAAGTCCTAATATAGTTTCAGAAACATAGCATACTCCCTCAAAGCATACACCAGCCACTATGCCAAAAAGTATGGCACAAGCCGCAGTAATAAATAACTTTTTACCTGTTCCAACCTTCTTTTTATTATTGTTATTAGCAATATTGCCTGCTGCATTATTATTGCCCACATTATTATAAAAAGGCTGGCCCGTCTGATTCTGATTATTATATCCACTGTTATAATTCATATTATTATTTTCAGGTACAACATCTCTTTTAACCTCTTCTGGCTGTGAATTTACATCATCACGTCCTGCATAATAATCTCCTGAATGGGTTACACTATTATCACCCTCCCTATATGAATAGCTGTATGTTGAATTCTTTGGAGGGGTTCCTCCTTCAACTGAATTACCATATTCACCAGTATATGTGTTCTGATTTTCATTGTTATTTTCAGCCATATTAATCCTCACCTTTCTATAGCACATCATATGCTATTATAACTGTCAGTCATATTATGCTACTTTTTCAGTAATGCGTCAATAAGTTTCTCTATTTTCTTCATAAAAGTTTAACAATAATTTGTGTAAAAGTTGTGAATAAGAAATTAATTTAAAATTATTTATTGCACAAAGCAGGCTAAACGGATATAATTAACAAATAGTATTGCTCTAATATAGTAAACTGTAAATAGTAACTATAAAGAAGAAGGTGAAATTTTGATTCGCGAAAACCAAAAATTACTAAATATACTACAATTAATAATAGATGCTTCCATTATTGTATTCTCATTTCTTTTAGCTTATCCTTTAAGATTTGATGAAACATGGAGTCCGTTAATCAAGTATAATATAATCAATCCTCCTATTGGCTATTGGAGGCCTCTTGATGACTACCGCAACATGCTTATACTCTTAATCCCATGTTATATAATTATATATTATATATGTGGCATGTATGATCCAAAAAGAACTTCTGGAAGACGTGCAGAGCTTTTTTGCCTTATTAAGGCAAGTTCTCTTGGTATGGCATACACTATAGCAATACTTTACTTTCTGCTTAAGGAAAATGACTATGCACGTCTGTTTCTTGGAATATTTGTTGCATTGAATATAAGCATTGACTATTCATTTAGACTTATACGCATTAAAATACTAAGAAAAATGCGAAAAGCAGGCAAGAACCTGAAACATATACTCATTGTCGGATACAGCCGTACAGCCAGAGGATATATAGACAGGCTTCGTGCCCATCTGGAATGGGGATACACTATACATGGTATTCTTGATGACAATAAAAAGATAGGTGAAAAGTATAAAACTGTACAGGTCATAGGTACCACGGACAAGCTTGCAAGTCTTCTTGCAACAAATAAATATGACGAGGTAGCTATTACCCTTAGTATTGATGAATACAGCAAACTTGAACACATTGTAGCTATATGTGAAAAATCAGGTGTACACACAAAGTTTATACCCGATTATAATAATATAATACCTACAAAACCATATACCGAAGATTTGGATGGAATACCTGTAATCCATGTGCGCCATGTTCCTCTAAGCTCTTCATTTAACAGAGTTCTAAAAAGATGTGTAGATATATTTGGCTCAGTTGTTGCAATTATACTTTTTAGTCTGCCTATGCTTATCAGTGCTGCAATTATAAAGATTACATCACCAGGTCCGCTTATATTTAAACAGACAAGGATAGGTCTGCACAACCGTGAATTTCAGATATATAAATTCCGTTCAATGAAGGTTCAGGAAGAAAGTAAAGAAAAAAAGGCATGGACTATTAAAAATGATCCAAGGGTAACACCTTTTGGCAGATTTATGAGAAAAACAAATATAGATGAACTTCCACAGCTTTTTAATGTGCTTATTGGAAATATGAGTCTTGTTGGTCCAAGACCAGAGCGTCCTTACTTTGTAGATAAATTTAAAGAAGAAATACCAAGATATATGATTAAACATCAAGTGCGTCCTGGTATGACAGGCTGGGCACAGGTTAATGGATATAGAGGAGATACTTCTATTACTAAACGAATTGAATGTGATCTATATTATGTAGAAAACTGGTCAATGCTTCTTGACTTAAAAATAATATTTCTCACATTTTTTGGCAGTAAGGTAAATAAAAATGCCTGTTAATGGAGGAAACCATGAAAATACGTACCAGACTTATTATCACTTTCCTTATAATGACACTTTTTCCATTATGTGCAGGTGCAGTATGTTTTCATGGGGCTATACGCATGCAGACGGACACTCTTGTAGCAGAATACAGCACTAACCCTAAAAACTATGAGAATTATGAATTTCTGCTTAACCCTGTAAGTGTGCTGTACAATATTACCCTTGAAGATTATAAAGCAATCGTAAAAATTGCAGATCAGAATCCTGACAAACTTTTAAACTACAATGAACTTGAAGTGATATCAAATACCTTAAGCCAAAGAGAATCTTATATAATTTTAAGGCGTAATGATACAGATTACTATATTGGAGATGAGGCTGTCTATGGACAGTCTTTGCCTCTCCCCTATTTTACTGAATACAAAGAGGGTACAAATGACAGTGTAAGCCTTGATCAGACAAATTCACTTCTCATCAGGCAGAAAGACTTTTATTTCTCTGACAATACGACAGGTCAGATTTTTCTTATAACTGACTTGTCAAAACTTATACCACACTGGAAAAATTCAATACATGATATTGTAATATCATTCCTGCTTATTATAATAATTACAAGTATAATACTGATATTGTGGATTTATCACAGTATAGTACGCCCACTCAGTATATTGCGGATAGCAACGAGACAAATAGGTGCCGGTAATCTTGATGAACCTGTACATATAATTTCCTCTGATGAAATCGGGGAGCTGTGCCGTGACTTTGAAGAAATGAGAATACGGCTTAAATCTATACTTGAAGAACGCATTCAATATGAGCAAAACACAAGGGAAATGATGAGTAATATATCACATGACCTGAAAACACCACTCACAGCTATAAAAGGATATGCGGAAGGTCTTATTGATGGAGTTGCAAAAACACCTGCTAAACAGGAAAAATATTTAAAAATAATTTCTTCCAAAGCAGCAGATATGACATATCTCGTTGACGAGCTGTCTCTATTTTCAAAAATTGAACAAAATGCCCTTCCATATAATTTTGTGACTATCAATATAAGTGAATATTTTGAGGACTGTATTTCAGATATTACACTTGATTTAGAGGCTAATAATAATATTATTAAAATTAACTATGAAAACAGTACTGAACCAGAAGCCGCAGTTATTGCAGATGCTGAACAGCTAAAACGAGTAATTTACAACATTACCAGCAACGCAGCAAAATATATGGATAAAGAACAAGGTGTCATAAAAATCAGCATAACAAATATTACACCAAAACCGGCAGCAGCACCTTTATATCTGTAAAGTATACAAAGAAACGAGCCCAAAAGCAGCAAGACCATCGCCCTTGACGAAGTCTGCTTGACA
>CAMWXG010000080.1 GCA_947178155.1 uncultured Lachnoclostridium sp. | reverse complement strand
CAAAAATATCAAGCACTAAGTATATGGGGATTAAGGAAACGTTGTACTAGCTTAACGAAATGGAGGATGGTTATGATAGAAAATTTGTTATGTGGAATGGAAATGTTATTTGACAGTAGTTCAGAAACAGAACTTCGTGCACAGGAAAACCGATATAGAAATGTTAATTTGAAAAAGGGAAATTTAGTGCAAAATTCAAGAGCAGAGTCGTCGGGTGTTTCTGCAAGAGTATATAAAAATGGAGTTTATGGTTTTTCGTCATCGGCAGAGTATTCAGAGGAAAAGGTAAAAGCTGTACTTAGAGCGGCTACAAAAAATGCTGTTTTTATGGATAAAAAGGTTGGGAAAAATGATGTTAAGACTATAGTGCTGCCAAGAGGAAAATTCCAATTATATAAGCCTATTGAAGATACTGAGCAAAATAAGATTATAGAGTTTTGCAAGCAGGTGGACGACTATATTCAGAAAAATTGTCAGGAACTTTTAAGCCGTACTGTATGGTATAGTGAAAATTCTATGGAGAAGATAATTTTAACTTCACATGGAAAAAGCGGACAGACCACAGTGCAAAGATGTGCATTAGGTTTTGGATTAACAGCGGAAACAAAAGATGGAATTCCGGTTGAACTTTATAAAAGTGTTGGAGGATTTGGAAGTTTTGATGACAATTTTGCAGATGCATCTCATGTTTATAAAGAGATAGATGAATTATACAAACAGGTTATGGATAAACGCGAGGGTGTTCATGCAGAAGCAGGTTATAAAACTGTAATACTTGGAGGAGCACTTTCAGGTATGCTGTCACATGAGGCAGTAGGGCATACTGTGGAGGCGGACCTTGTCAAGGGTGGTTCTGTTGCGGGAGCTATGTATGGCAAAATGGTGGCTTCTGAAATGGTAAATATGGTGGATTTTGCAAATACAGCATTTGGAGACAAAGCACCACTTCCTATATATCTTGATGATGAAGGTGTGGAAGCAAAGGATGCGGTTTTGATAAAGGACGGAAAACTTGTTGGATATATGAATAACAAAGAGCTTGCTGCATATTATGATATGGAACCTACAGGAAGTGCGAGAGCATGGGAATATGCAGATGAACCTCTTGTCAGAATGAGAAATACAGCTATTCTTCCGGGTAATGATAAACTTGAGGATATGATTGCTTCAACAGAAGATGGCTATTATCTTTTAGATTCAGGTAATGGACAGGCTGGTTTGACAGGCGAATTTATGTTTGGAGTTACAATGGGTTATGAAATAAAGAAAGGTAAACTTGGTAAGGCTATTTTTGATACTACAGTATCAGGAGTGGCATTTGATATGCTTAAGACCGTAGATATGATATCAGATAAAGTAGATTGGTATCCAAACGGAGTGTGTGGAAAAAAGCAGAGTATGTTAGTGGCAATGGGAGGTCCGCAGCTTCGTTGTAAGATAATGATAGGAGGAAGGTAGAATGGAAGAGAAGATGAAGGATAAAGATATCATGAAAATTGCAGATTATGCTATAGGCAGAATTCTGCAAAAAGGGGCGAATGAAGGTCAGATTTTTGTTACAGAAAGTGAAACAAGGGAAATTAATATGGAAGATAATGAATTTACCCTGTATAGAACAATTAATATGGAAGATATTAATCTTCTTATATATAAGGATAAAAAACGAGGTTCATATTTTACAAATAAAGCAGATAATGATACTGTTAATATGGCTGTAGATATGGCACTTGCATCTATGGAAAATGCAAATGCAGATGATGCAAATGGAATTGCACCTGATCAGGGAATGATTGATGCCAGCAAGGGAGTATGGGAAGCTGATATGGACAGGTTTTTTGACAGGTTAGATGAGTTTAGAAATGATATCAGAAAAAGTTATCCAAAGATTAGCATATACCAGATTGTTGCAAAGCATGACAGGCGCCATATGGTATATAGAAATACGAATGGTACACGTTGCAATGAATATACAGGTTCTTATAATGTTATTTTGCATTTGACAGGCAGAGAGGGAGAGAAGACTACGGAGCTTAATACTGTTGCTGTTACATTAAAGGATTTGGATAAGCCAATTATAAAGTGTGGAGATATAGAGAGTATATTAAAAAATGTCGAAGCACAATTACATGTAAAACCTATGCAAGGGAAGTTTAAGGGAGTTATGATGCTTACTCCAGGAGTAGTAGAAAAATTTACATATTATTTTGGAAATCTTGCAGGTGGTGGAGCAATTTTAGAAGGTTCAAGTATATGGCTTGATAAGCTTGATAAAAAGGTTGCCAATGAAAAGCTTAGTATACGGTTTGAGGTAAATGATGAAAATATTGTGACTGGTGAAACGCTTACTTTTGATGGCTTTCGGTCAGAAGGCTATGATTTTATTAAGGAAGGTGTTTTAAAGAGTTTTATTACAAATTATTATGTATCAAAAAAGACAGGCTGTAAAATGTCTCCTAATGGGGCATTTAATGCAATTATATCAGCAGGTGATATATCTTATGAAGATATGATTAAGAAAATAGACAGGGGAATACTTGTTGGCAGTTTTTCAGGAAATGTGCCAAGTGTAAACGGTGATTTTTCAGGAGTTGCAAAAAACAGCTTTCTGATAGAAAATGGCAGGATTACAGGAGCTGTAGCGGAAGTTATGATTAGTGGAAATCTGGCGGATATGCTTTTAAATATAAGAGATATATCAAAAGAGAAAATCTATAAAGGTTATGGTGTTTATCCGTATATTTCAGCAGATGGGATTGTTGTTTCAGGTAAAAATTAGTAGTGAAGTTATATAAAATCAGAGGGAACTAAATAATGGTAAATATAACAAAATCAAAAATGACTAGATTTAATTATAATCAATGGGTATCATATTTTTCACAAAATGATTTACATAGACTTAAAATTAATTTTTCAAATGAACAGGAAATATCTGAAAAGAATAAAAATCTAATCTTTCCATCTATAAGGGCATTTCAAAAGGGTGAGGGTTCAGATGGCAGATATCTTATGAGGAGTGTGGATGACTATATAAATAAAAATGGACAAAAAGAATATCATGATGCAATGCAGTGGTTTGTAAAAGAAGAAAATTGTCATTCTGCTTATTTAAAAGAGTATATGGATTTTTATAAAATAAAACCTGCAAAGCATTCAGCACTTGATTTTATATTTAGAAAATTAAGGCAATTTAGTGGTTTAAAATCAGAAATTACCACTCTTGTTACAGCTGAAATGATAGCATTAACTTACTATGATGCACTTTCAAAATGTATATATTCACCAGCATTAAAAAGTATTTGTAAACAAATGCTTCATGATGAATTAGCACATATTATATTTCAATCACATACATTAAATCGTTTAAACCTCAATAAGTTTGATAATTTAATAAGAATTATTCTTATGGAAGTTACATCAGTTTTTGTATGGTGTGCATTTCATAAAGTGTTTATGGCAGGCGGTTATGATTTTGGAAGTTTTATGAAGGAAAATATGGGATATCTTAGGCAGTCAATTTTTCTTGCAGAGAGTAATAAATAGTAATAAAAAATTTGTTACACACTTAATCTGTGACTTGACATAAAAATAATTTGTGTATACACTATAGATTAGTGTTTTTATATAAATTACTACACAAGATGTTATGGCATTTTGAGAAAGAAATCAATTAATGCGGTGCCGCAGGTACAGTAAACGGTATGCAAGGAGGGTTATTTATGAATTATAAGGTTGCAGTTATTCCAGGTGATGGAATAGGGCCTGAGATTGTGAGAGAGGCTAGAAAGATTTTAGGAAAAGTAGGTGAAAGGTATGGACATACTTTTGAATATCAGGAGCTTCTTATGGGCGGCTGTTCGATAGATGAATATGGTGAGCCGCTTACTGATGAGACTCTTGAAGCGGCGAGGGCAAGTGATTCTGTATTGCTTGGTGCTGTTGGAGGTGTTGTAGGCAAGTCAGACTGGTATAAACTGCCGCCTGATAAAAGACCTGAAGCAGGGCTTCTTAAAATTCGTAAGGGACTGGAACTTTATGCAAATATACGTCCGGCTATTCTTTTTGATGAACTTAGTGGTGCGTGTCCTCTTAAGGAAAATATTGTCGATGGGGGATTTGATTTTGTGGTAATGAGGGAGCTTACCGGAGGACTTTATTTCGGTGAGCGTAAGACTGTAGAAGAAAATGGCATTATGAAGGCTATTGATACACTCACATATAATGAAAATGAAATAAGACGCATTGCAAAATGGGGATTTGATGTTGCGATGAAGCGTAATAAAAGGGTATGCAGTGTTGATAAAGCGAATGTACTTGATTCTTCAAGGCTTTGGAGAAAGGTTGTAAAGGAAGTGTCAAAAGAGTATCCAGAGGTTGAACTTACAGATATGCTCGTAGACAGCTGTGCAATGGAGCTTGTACGCGATCCAAAGCAGTTTGATGTAATTCTTACAGAAAATATGTTTGGAGATATTCTTTCTGATGAGGCAAGTATGGTGACAGGCTCAATAGGTATGCTTTCATCTGCAAGTCTTGGAGCGACAAAGCTTGGGCTTTATGAGCCAAGTCATGGTTCTGCACCTGATATAGCAGGGCAGGATAAGGCAAATCCTATTGCAACAATACTTTCGGCAGCTATGATGCTTCGTTATTCGTTTGACCTTGAGAAAGAAGCAGATGCTGTTGATGAGGCTGTGAAACAGGTGCTTAAAGACGGTTACAGAACTGTTGATATTATGTCAGAGGGCAAAGAGCTTGTTGGTACAGTAAAAATGGGAGACCTTATTGCTGATAGGATATAAATAATATATATTTATATATAGAAAAGAGGAAGATAAATGAAAAGTGATGTAGTTAAAAAGGGTATAGAAACGGCACCGCAGAGGTCGCTGTTTAATGCACTTGGACTTACAGAGGAAGAGCTTGAAAGACCGCTTGTAGGTATTGTAAGCTCTTACAATGAGATTGTTCCAGGGCATATGAATATAGATAAGATTGTTGAGGCTGTAAAGGTCGGAGTTGCTATGGCAGGAGGAACACCTATTGTATTCCCTGCTATTGCAGTTTGCGATGGTATTGCAATGGGACATCTTGGCATGAAATATTCACTTGTGACAAGGGATCTTATTGCTGATTCTACAGAATGTATGGCACTTGCACATCAGTTTGATGCGCTTGTAATGGTGCCAAACTGTGATAAAAATGTACCAGGGCTTTTAATGGCGGCAGCAAGGGTAAATGTACCTACTGTATTTGTAAGTGGCGGACCTATGCTTGCGGGACATGTAAATGGACAGAAAACAAGCCTTTCATCAATGTTTGAGGCAGTTGGTGCACATGCAGCGGGAAAAATGTCAGATGAAGAGGTTGATAATTATGTGTGCAATGCCTGTCCTACATGTGGTTCATGTTCAGGAATGTATACTGCAAACAGTATGAATTGTCTTACAGAAGCTATTGGAATGGGACTTAAAGGTAATGGTACAATACCTGCTGTGTATTCCCAGAGGATTAAACTTGCAAAACATGCAGGTATGAAGGTTATGGAGCTTCTTGAAAAGAATATACGTCCTCGTGATATTCTTACAGAAAAGGCATTTACAAATGCACTTACAGTAGATATGGCGCTTGGTTGTTCAACAAACACAATGCTTCACCTTCCGGCTATTGCACATGAAGCAGGTGTAGAGATTAATCTTGATGTGGCAAACAGCATCAGCGAAAAGACTCCTAATCTCTGCCATCTTGCACCAGCAGGGCATCATTATATGGAAGAGCTTAATGAAGCAGGTGGAATATATGCTGTAATGAATGAGTTAAATAAAAAGGGACTTCTTTACACTGATTTGATTACTGCTACAGGTAAGACGGTTGGTGAAAATATTGAAGGCTGTGTAAATAAAAATCCTGAAATTATACGTCCTATTGATGAGCCATACAGTCAGACAGGAGGAATTGCAGTACTTCGTGGAAATATTGCACCTGACAGTTGTGTAGTTAAGCGTTCAGCAGTTGTTCCTGAAATGATGGTACATGAAGGACCTGCCAGAGTATTTGACTGTGAGGAAGATGCTATTGATGCAATAAGGGGCGGAAAGATTGTTAAAGGTGATGTAGTAGTTATCCGATATGAAGGGCCGAAAGGTGGTCCAGGTATGAGGGAGATGTTAAATCCTACATCTGCAATTGCAGGAATGGGACTTGGCTCAAGTGTTGCACTTATTACAGATGGACGTTTTTCAGGAGCGTCAAGAGGTGCTTCTATCGGGCATGTTTCACCTGAGGCAGCAGTAGGCGGCCCTATAGCACTTATTGAGGAAGGTGATATTATAGAAATAGATATTCCTTCTAATAAGATTAATGTAAAAGTATCTGATGAAGAGCTTGCAAAGAGAAAGGAAGCATGGACGCCTAAAGAGCCACGTGTAAAGACAGGTTATCTTGCAAGATATGCGTCGATGGTAACATCGGCAGATAAAGGAGCTGTTCTAAAGCTTAAATAATTAAGATAAAATATTGACACAGTACCATAAAAGGCGAAAGTCTCGGTATCAGGGGGTATAAAAATGCAATTAACAGGTTCTCAGATAGTTATTGAGTGTTTAAAGGAACAAGGTGTTGATACTATATTTGGATATCCAGGCGGGGCAATTTTAAATATTTATGATGAGCTTTACCGCCATCAGGATGAAATAAGACATGTGCTTACATCACATGAGCAGGCTGCGGCGCATGCAGCTGATGGATATGCACGCGCTACAGGCAAGGTAGGTGTCTGTATGGCTACAAGCGGTCCGGGGGCCACCAATCTTGTAACAGGTATTGCAACAGCATATATGGACTCTGTGCCTATAGTTGCAATTACATGTAATGTAGGACTTCCGCTTCTTGGAAAGGATTCATTTCAGGAGATAGATATTGCAGGTATAACAATGCCTATTACAAAATACAGTTTTATTGTAAAAGATATAAAGGATTTGGCAAAAACAATAAGGCGTGCATTTAAAATTGCACGTTCAGGAAGACCAGGCCCAGTGCTTGTTGACATTGTTAAAAATGTAACAAGTGACGAAACAGAGTATAAAAGAGAAGTCCCTGAGCTTATTCCAAGGGCTACTGATAAGATAGATGAAGTTGCGGTAGAAGAAGCAGTTAAAATTATACGTTCATCTAAAAAGCCGGTAATATTTGTAGGTGGCGGAGCAGTTATTGCCAATGCGGATAAGGAACTTGCAGATTTTGTAAAGCGTGTTGATGCGCCTGTTACAGATACTCTTATGGGAAAAGGAGCATTCCGCGGAGATAACGAGTATTATCTGGGTATGCTTGGAATGCATGGAACAAAGACTGCTAATCTTAGTGTGTCAGAATGTGATGTGCTTATTGTTATAGGCTCTCGTTTTTCAGATAGAGTTACAGGCAATACTGAAAATTTTGCTAAAAATGCCAAAATTATACAGATAGATGTAGATGAAGCTGAAATTAATAAAAATGTACATGTGGATTTAAGTATTATAGGTGATGTAAAATCCATACTTGATATATTTAATTTAAGACTTGAGCAGCTTTACCATAAGGAATGGCTTGACAGGGTAATGGCACGCAAAGATGCTTTCCCTCTCACATATAATAAAGATATTCTTACTGGTCCGTATATAATTGAAAAGCTGTATGAGCTTACACATGGTGATGCAATAGTAGTTACAGAGGTAGGACAGCATCAGATGTGGGCAGCACAGTATTATAAATATTTAAGACCTCGTACATTAATTACATCAGGTGGACTTGGCACGATGGGCTATGGACTGGGAGCTGCAATAGGTGCAAAAGCAGCTAATCCTAATAAGACTGTTGTAAATATTGCAGGTGATGGCTGTTTTAGAATGAACATGAATGAGGTTATTACCTCGTCAAGAAGTAATATTCCTGTAATTGAAATTATATTTAATAATCAGGTGCTTGGAATGGTTCGCCAGTGGCAGACATTGTTCTATGGCAAAAGATATTCGCATACAGTATTAGATGATGGCATTGATTTTGTAAAGCTTTCAGAAGCAATGGGAGCAAAAGCATATAGGATAACAAAGAAAGAAGAGGTTGAAACTGTTCTTAAAGAGGCAATAGAAAGTAAAGTGCCAGTAGTTATTGAATGTGTAATACAAAGTGATGATAAGGTATTCCCAATGGTTGCACCGGGCAAAAACCTTGATGAAGTATTTGATGAAAAAGATTTAGAGAACAAAAAGTAAAATTTTTAGAAGGAGGAATATTAAAGTGAGCAGAGTTTATAATTTTTCAGCAGGACCTGCGGTTTTACCGGAGGAGGTATTGAAGGAAGCAGCAGATGAAATGCTTGATTATCAGGGAACAGGCATGTCTGTTATGGAGATGAGTCATCGTTCAAAGGCATATGATGACATTATTAAGACAGCAGAAAAGGATTTGAGGGAGCTTATGAATATCCCTGATAATTATAAAGTACTATTCCTTCAGGGCGGCGCTTCGCAGCAGTTTGCCATGATACCTATGAATCTTATGAAAAACAAAGTTGCTGACTATATTGTTACAGGTCAGTGGGCAAAAAAGGCATGGCAGGAAGCTTCTAAATATGGTAAGGCTAATAAGATAGCTTCTTCAGAGGATAAGACATTCTCATACATTCCTGATTGTTCAGACTTGCCGATTTCTGAAGATGCAGATTATGTATATATTTGTGAAAATAATACTATTTACGGTACAAAATTTAAGGAGCTTCCAAATACAAAGGGAAAAACACTTGTTGCAGATATTTCATCATGCTTCTTATCTGAACCTATTGATGTTACAAAATATGGAATTATTTACGGCGGAGTTCAGAAAAATGTTGGACCTGCAGGTGTTGTTATTGTAATTATAAGAGAAGACCTTATTACAGAGGATGTTCTTCCTGGGACTCCTACAATGCTTAAATATAAAACGCATGCAGATGCAGATTCACTTTATAATACACCTCCTGCATATGGAATATATATTTGTGGTAAAGTGTTTAAATGGTTAAAGAAAATTGGCGGACTTGAGACAATGAAGAAATTAAATGAAGAGAAGGCTAAGATTCTTTATGATTTTCTTGATTCGAGCAAACTCTTTAAGGGAACAGTTGAGCCAAAGGATCGTTCACTTATGAATGTTCCATTCGTAACTGGCAGTGATGAGCTTGATGCAAAGTTTGTTGCAGAAGCAGCAAAGGCAGGATTTGTAAATCTTAAAGGACATCGTACTGTTGGTGGTATGAGAGCAAGTATTTATAATGCGATGCCAAAAGCAGGCGTTGAAAAGTTAGTTGAGTTTATGAAGAAGTTTGAGGAGGAAAATCAATAATGTTTAAATATACATGCTTAAATCCAATCGCAGATATAGGTCTTAAAAATCTTACAGATGAGTATGAAAAGACTGATAATTTTGCAGAAGCAGATGCAGTGCTTGTAAGAAGTGCTGTGATGCATGATATGGAACTTTCTGACAATCTCTGTGCAGTTGCAAGAGCCGGTGCCGGTTATAATAATATACCTGTTGATGAATGTTCAAAAAAGGGAGTTGTTGTATTTAATACACCTGGAGCTAATGCAAATGGTGTAAAGGAGCTTTTTGTAGCAGGTATGCTTCTTGCTGCTCGTGATATTGCAGGTGGTATAAATTGGGCTAAAGAAAATAAAGACAATGAAAATATCAGCAAGGATATGGAGAAAGCAAAGAAACAGTTTGCAGGCACAGAGCTTATGGGCAAGAAGATTGGTGTAATTGGACTTGGTGCTATAGGTGTTCTTGTTGCTAATGTAGCTAATCGTATGAAAATGGAAGTATATGGCATAGATCCATTTCTTTCAGTAACAAATGCACTTTCTCTTTCAAGAGATGTTACAATATTAAAATCATATGATGAAATTTATAAAGAATGTGATTATATTACAGTTCATGTTCCTCTTCTTGACAGTACAAAGGGAATGATTAATAAAGAAGCGTTTGACAAAATGAAAGATGGCGTGGTAATCCTTAATATGGCAAGGGATACACTTGTAAATGATGAAGATATGAAAGCTGCGCTTGAATCAGGTAAAGTAGCAAAATATGTTACAGATTTTCCGAATCCTGCTGTAATGAAAATGCCAAATGTAATAGCAACACCTCATCTTGGAGCATCTACAGAAGAGTCAGAAGATAACTGTGCAGTAATGGCAGTAGATGAAATACGCAATTTCATGGAAAATGGAAATATTATAAATTCTGTAAACTTTCCAAATTGCGATGCAGGAGTTTGTGATACAAAAGGAAGGATAACAATAGCACATAAAAATATTCCTTCAATGTTAAATCGCTTTACAAATGTATTTGCACAGGAAGGTGTAAATATCTCAAATATGACAAATAAAAGTCGTGGTGAATATTCATACTGCATAGTGGATATTGACAGTGAAAGTACACAGCATATGGCAGATAAGCTTAATGCAATAGACGGTGTGCTTAAGGCGAGAAGAGTTAAGTAGAATGTTTATGGCAGTACAGATGATATAATTGGAAATGAGAAAAGCCATCTTAGGATTAGATTTTTTAATCCTAAGGTGGTTTTTTAGTTTGTTGTTTGTTGTGTAAAATATGCATATTTAGTGTTTATGAATACAAATGTATTATTGGAAATGAATTGAGCAGCATTATCAGGGTTACTTTTTGTATTACTCCAAGTTATGGTTGAAAAAGGAAGTTATGTTGATTATACTATAATAAAAAGCAATAGTTAAGAGGTATTTGAAAGTAAATATAAGAAAAACATAGGTATTGTATCTGTTAATGTTATAATATATAAAAGTAAAGCGAGGTGGAGTTTTGAAGGACAGCAAAAAACTAAGTCCTGATATTGTGCTTAAAAAATATTGGGAGAATAAAGAAAGATTTGCTGATTTATTTAATGCAGTGCTTTTTAATGGTAAAGATGTGATAAAGAAAGAAGAACTTGAGCAAGAGCCAACAGAAGTATCAAACATTGTAGAAGGTACAGAAGAAGTATTGTCACTGCCAAGACTGCGAGATGTGGCTATGAAGTATCATAATGTTACTCTTTCTGTGTTGTGCATGGAAAATGAGAGAAAAATACATTATGCAATGCCATTGAGAAAGATGTTATATGATGGGCTTTCATATCAGAAGCAGTGTGACAGCATAGCAAGTGAGCATAAAAGGAAAAAGGATTTAAACAGCAAAGAATTTTTATCATTTATGACAAAGGAAGATAGATTGTATCCTGTTATAACAATTGTTGTATATTATGGAAAAGAAGCATGGGATGGAGCAAAAAGTTTATATGAAATGATAAATATTCTTGAAAATATGAAACCCTTTGTGAATGATTATAAGATTAATCTTGTAGAGATGAGGAAAAATGATCTTAAATTGCATGATGAAGATAATAGTATGCTTTTTGAATACATAAGTATAATGTTTAATAAAGATTATACAACAAAAGAGAAAAGAACGAAGTTATTAGAAAGTGATAATGCAAAACATATAAACAAAGAAGTTCTTATGGCATTGGCAGCCGCTACAGATACATTTGACAGAGCATATTATAAGAAAATTATAGAAAATAGAGTTAGTGAAGGAGACATTAGTATGAATGAGGTATTTGAGGAATTGCTGGATGAGGGCAGAAAAGAAGGAATAAAAGAAGGCAGAAAAGAAGGAATAAAAGA
>CAMWXG010000079.1 GCA_947178155.1 uncultured Lachnoclostridium sp. | reverse complement strand
AAGAAGCAGTATGGTGTTAAACAGAATTTTTATGGCTGCAGCAAAATCAGCTTTAATAATTTCTTTTTTGACAGAACCATGATGAAAGAATTTTTTTCAATGAAACTTCTTGATGAAATGGGTGTAGCTACACCAAGATATGGGCTTTGTAAACTCTATATTAATGGGCAGTATTATGGTGTATATTTTATGGTAGAAGCGATGGACAGTTCTATTATAGAAAGATACAGCGGATTGTCTGCAAGCGAAGTAAGCAGTTATCTTGTAAAACCAGAGGATACACAGCTTCTCTATAATAATTCACTTGATGAATTTATTACAAAAGATGGCACATTTGATTTGAGTACAGTGCTTACAGTGAATGATAAGGGAGATTATGTTGCCAAGAGTCCATTGAGTTTTTCAGAAGGTCTTTGGGAAAATGATAATGATACTCTTCAGGATGTAGCTGAAATGCTTCCTACTGTACTTTCATGGGAGAAAAAACTTACATTTTTGTGTAAGGGGAAAGATTTTTCTGGAAATGATATTGATGTAAATAGTGATAAATACATAGAGCTTCTTGATTCCATAATTGATACAGATGAAGTTTTAAGATATTTTGCTGCCAGCAGTTTCTTAGTACAGCTTGACAATATGTTTACAAATCAGCAGAATTTCGGGCTTTATGTAGATAATGAAGGAAAGGCAAAACTTGTAGGCTGGGATTATGATTTATGTTTTGGATGTTATTATCCAAGCGAATCGCAGGCAACAGCTAATTATAATATAGATATTATGTATTATGATTATTGGGTTTATCCTGATGCATATGATGATTTATATGATTATTATCCTCTCTTTAATGTAATTTATCAGAATAAAACACTGCTTGAAAAATATCATCAATATATAAAGGAGTGTTCTAAAATAGCAACACTTGGAGGTACAATTTCAAGTGGCAAAAGTTATGAGCCGGGCAATTTTAACAGCTATATTGAAAAATTTACTCCTCTTTTAAAGGAAGCAGCATCAGAAGCTCTTGCTTCTAATGTCTGGTATATTGGTGTTATGGCGCAGCCAGAGGCGCTTTTAAAAGGACTGCCAAATTTAAGTAAAATTATTGCAATGCGTTCAGTAGGAGCAGCGGTACAGGTAGATGGTGTTGACACTGTGGTAACAGGAGTTGGATGTGATCTTTCAACACTTGGCAATGCAAGTTCTAATATTAGTGGTACGTCAGGCAATATAACTGCGGTTGACAGTTCAACAGGAATACATGTACGTTCAGATTATACGTCTCTATGTTATCCTGAAATTACTGTTTCAAAACTTGAAAAAAATTCTGAGAAGTATCAGGCTGCAAAAGAAACAATAGGCTGTACCAACGAAGAAAATCTTATAGTGTATAGAATTACAAATACAGAAAAACCAAATATAAAATATAGAATAAGTATTCCTCTTGATTCTTCATATAACAAAGATGAAACTTTTATATATTCGTATACTACGGATAAGACCACAAAGTTAAATTTAACATTTGATGATAATATTGCAACAGGAAAGACAGAATCAATATCATATATTGCTGTATTAAAAACGGCAGGAGAGGAAAATCTTAAGGATATTGAAGCAGAAGATGATTCTACGGATAAGATTACTGTTAAAAAGACAATTAAACTTAATAAGACAAATCTTACACTAAAAGTTGGCAAAAGTTATCAGTTAAATCTTAAAAATGCAGAAGATAGTGTTAAGTGGTCATCAGATAATAAAAAGGTTGCAGTAGTCAAAAATGGAAAGGTTACAGCAAAGAAAAAGGGGAAAACTGTAATAAAAGCAAAATCAGCAGGAAAAACATATAAATGTACAATTAAAGTAACAATTTAACTTAATTTCTGTTACTATTTTGAAGTGTGAATAGTAAGGAACTATTTAAAAGTTATTTATTAACAGTTCCTAACAGATTTATTAAAATACTTTTGGGGGAAATGATGAATAAGGTTCAAAAGAAAATGCTTATAACAGGTGTTGCCATGCTTATATTAGTCTGTGGTATTTATGGAGTTGGTTATGCAAGACAACTTAGTGAAGCAAAGGAAGCAGCAGAAGAGCTTAAATATAGAGAAGGTGTTGTTAAAAGCTATGCAGATATTTCATATGATAATAAAAATCTTGGGAATATAGATTTGTCAGGTTTAGCATTGGATGAGATTGCAGAAACTTTGCGTACTGAAAGTGCTATATATCAGGACAGAAAAGTTTTTGTTAAGATTGATAAAGATGAATATACTTTTTCTATGAAAAAACTTGACGAAGATATATATTATGAAACTTCAAATGGCATAAGGTATAATCTTGGTGAAGAAGAATCCCTTGCATCATACATTGTTTCTCTTGACAAAGATATAGATTTGCAGGAACAATATAAAATAATATTAGGTAATAGAGAAGCATCGGAATGTAATATATCTGTAAAATGTAAATATAATAAAAATAAGCTAAAGAAATTTATAGAAAAGCTAAAGAAAAATTACATTAAACCCATGATTAATTCACATATGGAAAAGAATGGTGATATATCAAAAGCTCAAGAAGGAAGTACACTTGATGTTAAAAGTATTAAAAAGCAGCTTAAAAATTATCTTAATTCAGATAATAGGGAAAATTTTAAAATTGGATATAAAACTACTGTAATTGAACCTGAATGGAAAAAAGATGATTTAAAAAAAGTTAAAGAAGTTATAAGTGAGTTTTCAACTACTTTTATAAGTACCTCAAACAGAGGACATAATATTATTGTTGGAGCTTCACGGATAAATGGAATATGTCTGCTTCCAGGAGAAAAAGTTTCTTTTGACGAGGTTATACACGACAGTTCAGATGGACAGAAATTTTATGCAGCAGATTCATATTTAAATGGCAGAGTAGTACAGACAGAAGGCGGAGGTATATGTCAGGTTTCAACAACAGCATATAATGCGTTTTTAAAGGCGGGGATAATACCTGTAAAAAGATTACCACACAGTATGCCTGTACACTATGTTCCTTTAGGTCTTGATGCAGCAATATCTGCTGGTGAAAAAGATCTTATGATTAAAAATACGCTTGATGTTCCTATACTTATAAAGGGATTTACAGAGGGCAATACACTTACTTTTCAGGTGGTTTCTTACAAAGATGCACTAAAGGATTTTTCATATGAACCGCGTTCCGTACAGCTTTCAAGTCTTAAAGCAGAGTCATATCTTGATGTTTATAAAAATGGCAAGAAGAAGAAGACAATATATTTAAATACAGATGTTTACCGTGAAGGGGCGTAAAGATTAAATGGCTGGAAACGCTTCTATTCATGGCTTCTTTGATAATCTTTTTAATGTTTTGTCGAACTCATGTAATTTTATATTTGCAATTTTAAATTATATGTTTTATAATAACCCAACAATTACTTTTGATGTTGAGTAGTTATTTTCAAGTAGCCATAATTTATAGAAAATAAATACAATATCATAATTATGGAATATAGTAATCAAGAAAGGAAATGTTTACCATGAGTTACAAGGAACTCGCAAAAAATCTCATAGACCAAATACCAGACAGCAAAATGTACTATATTGTTGCTTATCTGCAGGGTGCAGCAGTTCCAGAGGAAATTCCAAATGCAGACACAATTGAAGCAATAGCAGAAGTCAAGGAAATGATTAAGACTGGCAGCGGGCAGCATTTCCAAGGTACTGCTGAAGAATTTACTGATATGCTTCTGTCGGAGGAGACTTGAATATGTTAAGTCTTAACGCTTCTGCAGCATATAAAAAGGATTTGAAGTTGTGCAAGAAACGGGGATATAATCTGGCTCTTTTAAACGCTGTCGTAAACACTCTTCTTATCCCTGCATCATTACCATTGAAAAACAAGGATCATTTTCTTTCCGGAAATCTTGCAGGAAAGAAAGAATGTCACATTTTGTCGGATTGGCTGCTTATTTATCAGATAAATGGCAATGAGCTATATCTTGTGCGAACTGGCACTCATGCGGATTTGTTTGGGTTATAACAAAAAAGGCATATGTTTTCTGCATATGCCTTTCATTCTGTGCAAAATTCAAAGTTATTTCTTAACAGTTCCTAATTCAGCAAAATATTATGCTTTTTAACATGTAATCACAGTACCAGTTTTTCCCATAATTCCGTCAAGTGCAGTATTTATGCTAGTGATAATTGCTTTACGTGCTGGTGAAGAAGATGCAAATGATACAGCAGCTTCAACTTTTGGCAGCATTGCACCTGATGAAAATTGCTTTTCTTTTATATATTCAGTTGCTTCATCAACTGTCATTGTATCAAGTTTTCTTTCAGAAGAAGTTCCAAAATCAAGACATACTTTTTCTACTCCTGTAAGTAAAAGAAGAATATCTGCATCCATGCCCTCTGCAAGACATGCACTTGTAACATCTTTTTCTATTACAGCGCTTGCTCCCTTAAGTTTTGTTCCCTGCTGCAATACAGGTATACCGCCGCCACCTGCGGCAATAACTATTTGGTCTGCATCTAAAAGAGCCTTTATTGCGTCAAGTTCATATATTTCAATGGGGCGTGGAGCAGCAATAATACGCTGGTATCCTTTGCCTTCAACATAAGTTACATAATTACCTTTTTTCTCTTCTTCTTTTGACTCTTCTTCGGTCATATAGCGTCCTATTGCTTTATCAGGATATGAAAATGCTGCATCAAACGGATCAACACGCACTTGTGTTATAATAGTAGAAACTGGTTTATAGATACCTCTATTTAAAAGCTCAGTCCTGATTTCATTCTGCAAATCATAACCTATATAACCTTGGCTCATTGCACTGCAGATTGACATAGGTGCTACTGTATTAGTAGGTTCAAGCTTGCTAAATTCCCTCATTGCAGAATGAATCATCCCAACCTGCGGACCGTTGCTGTGTGTAATAACAAGATTATATTTTGCCTCTACTAAGTCTGCAATAGCAGAGGCAGCATTTCTAACTGCTTCTTTCTGTTCAGGAAATGTTTTGCCAAGTGCACTGTGGCCAAGTGCAACAACAATTTTCTTATTCATATTAGTCCTCATTTCTGCGTTGCTTTTGTATATATAACTTTGTGTCATGCAACGCTAAGACACAAAATTTATGGTCACAGAGTAAATAATAATGATATTTTAACATGCTGTAGATTTAAAATCAATATTAACTCGTATATTTGTATTGCCTGTTATACAATGTGGTTACTTTTCACACCTATGTCAAATTCGAGGATTTTTAGCATGATTTTTGCCAAAAATGCAAGTTACTTAAAATGTATTAAAGTTACATTAAAATATATATTTTTTTAATTTAAATTACTTAAAATTATTGATTAAATTTAAGATGTGTTATATAATAAAGTAGAAAATAATTCCAAAGGGAGGCAGATTTATGGGGAAGAAACAGTCTTTATTATGTAGCATATTATTAAGTTTTGCATTGACCGGATGTGGGGTACAGACAACGCCAGAGATTATTATGCCAGATCAGCCAATGCAGTCAGAGGCAAAAGATGAGCCAGAGAAAAAGGCAGACAGTCAGGTTACATCATCTGGTGAAAGTTATACTGTATATTTGATTACAATGGACTTAACAGACAGCTATTGGAAATCAATTGATGATGGCTGTAAGCAAGCTGTAAGTGAAATAGGAAATATTACATATAAATGGATTGGACCAGATGCACATGATGATGCACAACAAAGTGCATGTGTAGATGATGCAGTGTCAGATGATGCAGATGCTATTCTAATTGCAGCAAACAGTGCAGAAGGTATAAATGACAGCCTAAGAAAAGCAGAAGAGATGGGATGTAAGATTATCTATGTGGACAGTCCGGCAAGTTATGACTGTGTAACAGCACTTGCTACTGATAATAATGTAGCTGGAAAGACTGCTGCTGAAACAATGAAAGAAGCATTGCAGAAAAAGGGAATTACAAAAGGAACAATCGGAATAATGGGTGTTACAAAAGATACAGCTTCATGTGTAGCAAGAGAAGAAGGCTTTAGAGAGGCATTTGAAGGAACAGATTTCACGCTGTCAGATACCGTATATATGGAAGATGATGCCAATAATATAAAAAATGCTGTAAAAAATGGATTATCCGAAAATTATGTTGGCTTTTTTGGCACGAATGAGGGCACAACAGTAAACATTGGTGAAGCAGTAAAAGATGAAAGTGCAGAAAGTATTGTTATAGGATTTGATACATCAGATGCCGTATTAGCATTAGTATCAGAAGGTATTATCTATGCAACTATGCAGCAGAATCCAACAGTTATGGGACATGACGGAATTACAATTGCCATACAGGCTTTGGAAGGAACTTATACAGATGCAAATACAAAAACAGATACAGGTGTTACAGTGATTACAAAAGATTCAATGTAAGGGAGGGAAGTAACATGAAATTTAAGCAGAAAATGCTTACTTTATGCTGTGTTCCATTGTTGCTGCTGACAGTAATTTCTCTAATGATAGGGTTGGTTCAGTTTCGGTCAGGCATGTATGCAAAGACAAGAAGCAGTCTGAAATCTGCAGCTTTAGCAGCAATGAGTTTGTATACCAGCCAGGGATATGGCGATTATGACATGAAATCTGATGGAAATGTATGGCGAGGGATGAATTTTAATGTATCAAATGAAACTTTTATTGTGGATGATTTAAAAGAGCAGACAGGTATTGATATTACTTTTTTTTATCAGGATACGGCTGTTATGACATCTATTTGCAGTAAAGATGGATTTCGCTGGAATGGAATGAGGGCGGGAGATAACATATGTAAATATACACTGGAAAAATGTGCTCAGTTGTGGTATCGTAATATAGAAATTGACAATAAAATGTGCCATGCATATATTATTCCAATTACTCAGCCTAGTAATAACAGTGTTGCAGGAGCATTGATGGCTTCTATTACAACTGATGAGATGGATAATGTAATGACCCAGTATATTTTAACCAGCGCAATTGTATCTATAGTTATATTGCTTATTGTAGGAGCATTTATTTTCTGGTATGTAGGCGGACTTACAAAAATACTTCACAATGTTAGAAGAGTTCTTCTTAAGGTTTCAGAGGGAGATCTTTCTGATGAGAGACTTGCTGAAATCAAATGGAAAGATGAATTCGGAGAGCTTGCCTTAGGTACAGAAAAGCTGCGTAAGAAAGTAGGAAATCTGTTAAATGATATTCAAAATGGAATGGACAGGCTGACAGAAGCAGCAGAAAAGTTAAATGAAATGTTGAAACAAAATGTTTTTGCGGCAAGAGAAATGAATGAAAGTATTGGACAGATTAATGAGAAAGCAAACAGTCAGGAAACTGCTGTGCAGCATGCTTCACAGGATGTAGACATAACCCGCAATGCTATTGATTTGATTTTACATCAGATTGGTGATATTAATATGCTTTCTGATCATATGGCAGAACTTTCCATAAACAGCAGAAAAATAATGGATGAACTTTCAGAAAGCAGCAGAAATTCCAGAGAAACAGTAAGAGAAATCAGTGTTCAGACATCTATTACCAATGAGTCTGTTCAACAAATTAAAAGTGTAACAGAATATATTACAAATATTGCAGAAGAAACAAATCTTTTAGCTTTAAATGCCAGCATTGAAGCAGCACGTGCAGGGAATGCAGGTAAAGGTTTTGCAGTAGTGGCACTGGAAATTCAGAAATTAGCAGAAGAGTCTAATAATTCTGCTTCAAGAATTGGTGATAATATTCAGTTGCTTGTGGAGCAGATGAATGGAATTGTTAATGTAATGGGTACTATTGAAGATGCGTTAAAATATCAGGAAGAAAATGTAGAAAAAACAAAATTGATTTTTGGAGAGATTAATAATGCTATTGTTCAGATAACAGAAAAAGAAGACAATATGCAGGCAAATGTTTCAGATATGAATCGGGCAAGAGATAATATGTCTGAGGTTATTTCTGATTTATCTGCTTCTGCGATGGATAATGCAAATTTATCTCAAAGTGCGGCAGAAGTCACAGAACAAATGATGTGCGGTATTGAAAATCTTGATGTGCTGACAACAGATCTAACAGATTTGGCAAATAAGCTTGGTGAAACTTTACAGGCATTTTTGGCATAGATACAAACCAAGCATCAGATTATTAAAAAGGATTTTAAGAAGAAATATTTTAATGTAATATATTAAGGCACAAAACAAAAGTTTTGTGCCTTTTTTATTTGCACAAAAGAGAAAAAACTTATAATCATTGCTTATGGATTAGTCATATTGAGGATAAAAAGATGAACAATAGTGTTGTGCATTGGGATATGTGCGTGTTATAATAGTTTTATTATTTTTTCCAATAAACAAAATATTGACTGAAATTAAGTATAAAGGTATCTGGAATGCTTTGTCAGGAAAGATTCTTAATATTGTAAAAGAACTATTTAATTTGAACAAAACGAAAATCGAAACTTATGAAACATATTAAAGGGAGAGAGAATCCATGAGCTGGGATGTTTTGATGATAAGAACAAAAACCAACAATGAAACATTAGATGAAATAACAAGTGAAAATATCATTCCATTTAAGAGAACTGAAATAGCCAATGAGATAAAGAAAATTTCAGCTGAACTTGGTGCCATTTACAACTGTGATGATCTGTCATGGCAAAATCTTGGCAGTGATAGTTGGACGATAGAATTTAATATCGGAAAAGATACAGAAACGGAGTGTGTTATGTTGCATATCAGAGGAAGTGAACCAAAAGAAGTATTTGCTATTTTGATTGCTGATCTAAACACCCGGCTTGTGGATTGTAGTACCAGCGAATTCATTACTATGGGCAAACCTACTTCATTTGAGAGGTGGAAAGCATATCGTAATAAGATAGTAAATATGTAGACCTAGTACGTGTTTGAAAATTGCTTTTTGCAAGATGTACTTCACACTTTGTGGGAGATTTGGCTCAAATTTAGGAGGTGTAGCGGGCTACATTGACTAAATTTGGGGCAAATATAGCGCAAAGTGGGGAGTGCATCTTGTGAGAATGAATTTTTAAACACGCTTTAGTGTTCCATTAATAATCGAGTAATATGTACCTGCCTTTTGCGCCAGTACCGCGTTGGCATCTGGTAGAAGCTTAAGAAATAGTATGTGGCAATATTGAAATTCTTATTGTGAGGAAGACAGAATAAGGAACTTGTCAGAAATTTAATTCTGCAAAATCTATATACAAATCATTATAAATGCCAACTTTAATTTTGTCATTAAAAGTATATTTTTCTACATGGAAATTAGTTTGTTCTAAAAAATAAACAAGGATGCTTTCTGTTTGAGGATCAACAATCCAGTATTCGTACACTCCGGCATCCATATATAAGTTTAGTTTACGTACATAGTCATCACCAGGATTTGAAGGTGATACTATTTCTATAATCCAATCAGGTGCACCAGTACAACCTTTGTCTGTAAGTTTGTCAGGGCTGCATATAACACTTATGTCTGGTTCTACTATTGTATTTCTATCTGATCTAAGTTTTACAGCAAATGGCGCATAATAAGCTTCGCATAAGCCACCTTTTGATTTAATATAATGATTAATTGAAGTATAAAGTTCACTGGAAATCTTTTGATGTATACGGCTTGGTGCTGCAAGGTAGTAAATTTGACCATCTATAAGTTCAGCTCTTATATCTTCTGGAAGATTGTAATAATCATCTTCAGTGTATATTTTTTCGGATGATAATGCCATATTATACTTCCTTTCTTTTTACTTAATTTTATACCCTATTTTTAAAATGAACTTTTTAAATTATAACTTTTTAAAATAAATATAGCACAAAAATGTTTTTAAAGCAAATTTTTTGTTAGTAGAAACAGAATATATTGTGTTACGTTTTATATCCTATTACATTTTTTACCAAAATAAAAAAACATCTTGATTTTTAGCCTACATTATGTTAATATAAATATGCCTACAACATGTTAATATAAGGAAGGGGAAATTTATGCAGCAAATTTCAGAATCAGAACGAATACTTATGAAAATAATTTGGGAGAAAGGAGGAAATGCTTTATATTCTGACATTATGGAAGAGCTTGCAAGAGAGCAAAACGAATGGAAAAAGAATACAGTACTTACATTGCTTTCCAGATTGGTAGAAAAAGATTATTTAAAAATCAAAAAAGTTGGAAGACGAAATGAATATGTGGCTTCTATAACACAGACAGAATATCAAACTGTCCAAACACATAATTTCTTAGATAAAATATATGGCGGAAGTATAAAAGATATGGTGTCAACATTATTACAGCAAGATGTTCTTTCGTCAGAAGAATTAGATGAAATAGAGCGCTTTTGGAAGGAAAAAAAGAATGGATGAATTTATAAAAATATTATTATCACTTTCATTTTCTGGTACACTACTATTGATGCTTTTATTTTTATTAAAGCCGTTATATAAGAGTAAATTTAGTAAAAGTTGGCAGTATTATATTTGGATTGTTGTGGCATTACGATTTTTATTTCCTTTTTCATTAAACAATTATACCATGACAATTACTGATTATATGACGGAAAAATTTGATACAATTAAAAGCAATAATGGTACAATTGGAATAAAGGGCGATACAATTAAAAACAAACAAGCTGAATTAAAAACAGAGATAAAAGATAGTGCAGGGAAAATAGAAGCAGAAGCTGATTTAGTTGCAACAGAAAATACAGAAATGCAAACAGAAAAATTAAGTGTTTTGTTTTTTGTATGGTTAACATTTGCTCTTGTGCTATTTTTACGAAAAGTTTTTCTTTATCAAAGATTTATACATCATATACAGGCTGAAAATATTGAAGTGTCAGAAATAGAAATTTTAAATTTATTGGCAGATTGTGAAGAAATAGGACATATTTCTAAAATGATTGAATTATATTATAATCCATTGATTGGTTCACCGATTATGATAGGATTTTTGCGTCCAAAAATCATTTTGTCTACCAAACAATATAAAAATGAAGAGTTGTTTTATATCTTTTTACATGAACTTATGCATTATAAACATTGTGATATGTTCTATAAGTGGTTTATCCAGATAATTATTTGTATTCATTGGTTTAATCCTTTTGTATATTTATTGGGAAAAGAAATTAATCGAGCTTGTGAATTATCATGTGATGAAGCTGTTATTTCTTTAGTAGGTGATGAGAGAAAAAAAGCATATGGAGATGTGTTAATATCATCTTTAAAGAAAAATAGTATTTGTAAAAATTCTTATACTTCTGTTACTTTTGCAAAAAATACAGTACAAATAAAAGAAAGGTTAGGTGCTATTATGGATTACAAAAAGAAAAGTATTACAACAAAGATTATTACAACAATTCTTACGATTGCTATTTGTGTTTGTTTTACAACAGTTGGTGTATATGCTTCAAATGATAAATCAGTTTCAGAATATTCAAAAGAGACTGGCAAAAAAAGCGTAAATGGAAATGGAGATGTATATGTATACAATCGACAAGGATTTTTTCATAATTCCTATATAATTGAAATGGGATGGAATATTAGTTCAAAAGAGAAAAAGGTTGCTGCTGGACAGAATAATATAACCTTGAAAGATAAGTCAAAAATCACCATATATTTTGATAATAATACAAAGCAATATATAAAAGATAAAAAGGTTCTTACGGCAGTAAAGGAGATAATTAATAATCTTATTGCATCTGGTTCAGAAATTTATCCTGAGATAAAAGAACCTTGTCTTTATCGTATTGACTATGTAAACCCTTCTCATATACCAGATTTTGCAGAAAAATATTATAAGGAAAATGATATTTTAGGTTTTTCTTCTATTTTTCCTAAATTGGATAAAGAGCTTCAAAACAAATATTATAAAAAAACATACAATCGGGACGAAATTGCATTTTTTGCATGTATTGCAGAATATATGGATAAAGATACAATA
>CAMWXG010000078.1 GCA_947178155.1 uncultured Lachnoclostridium sp. | reverse complement strand
GTATAACACAAAAATATAATAATATCTATATAAATTATTTTTTATTTTATAAAAATCGGTTTTTTCTTAGTATAAGCAAAAGTACTGTGCATATAATTATTATAATCAGGCATATTATTGCAAAACCATATGGCGTATTAGAAAAAGGAACCCATCTACTTGCAACATTCATTCCATATATACCTGATATAAGTGTTGGAATACCCATTACGAGAGTTATTGCTGTCAGCTTTTTCATGACATTATTAAGTCTGTTATCAAGGACAGTAGACATAAGCTCCCTTGTCCCATTTATTATATCCTTATATATCGTTGTCATCTCAATAGCCTGCTGATTTTCTACTATAACATCACCAAGCAGATCCTTATCATCCGGATACTGTTCAAGTCTTTTATACCTTGTCAGCCTGTCAAGCACAACTGCATTTGCCCTAAGCGAGGTAGCAAAATAGACAAGCGTTGATTCAAGTGCATGTAAATCAATTAAATCTATATCCTCTGTCCTGTCATCAATACGTTCTTCTATCTCTGTGCGCTTTTTGTCAATAATCCTAAGATTTGTCTGATAATAAGAAGCTATCCTAAAAAGTATCTGATATACAAATCTAAGCTTTTTCTTGGTACTAAACTCTTTTACCCTTCCATTTACAAAAGCCTGCAAAATAGGTGTGTCCTCTGAACATACTGTAATAATAGTGTCCTTTGTAAGTATTATTCCAAGAGGAACTGTTGTATATGCCTCCTTGTCATGGCGTATCTCTATAGCAGGTATATCCACAAGAATAAGCGTATACCCATCTTCAAGCTCTACACGCGAACTCTCCTCATCATCAAGAGCAGCAAGCAAATCACTTATATCAATGTCAAGCTTTGCTGATATATCCTCTCCTTCTGAAATCGTAGGATTACACATATCTATCCAAACACCTTCTACAATTCCCTCTTCTTCATGTATCTTTCTGTCATCTGTTCTAAAAAACCTAACCACCTTTTCACCTGCTTTCCGTATTTAAAACCAGAATAGGAAACGACTAAAATCGTTTCCTTTTTCACCGTCCGCATATTGCAAATGCAACTATACTCTATATGCGGACGTGTGCATAATCTATTGAGATAAATTACTCCATGTATCACTTGTACTTTTTATCTCCTCAAGCATATAAAAACGTGCTTCCCAGTAATCCTCTGTCTTAACCCATGCCTTTGCCTGCATCTTTACATATACAGGATCCAGCTTACTTATTACAACACTCATAGCCTTATCCCGGCTGATTTTTTCATATTTTTCCATAATCCCCATAACAATGTTTCTAACATTATCGGTTTTAATACTATATGGCACCATAAAATCTACTACTAAAAGCCTGTACTGCTGCTTTGAAGTATTTGTAACATTTGAATTAGATATAGTACCATTTGGTATAACTATAACTTTATTATCAGTAGTAATAAGCCTTGTATAAAAAATATCTATACTTTCTACCGTCCCTTCTTCTCCTACTGCAATTATATAATCACCTACCTGAAAAGGCTTTAAAAGAAGAATAAGTACACCTCCTGCAAAATTTGACAGACTACCCTGCAATGCAAGACCTACTGCAAGACCTGCTGAACCTACCATCGCAACTATAGAGCTTGTACCTACACCCAGTATTCCTGCAATTACAAAAATAAGCAACAGATTAAATGCAAAGCGCGCAAGGGACATAACAAATTTCTGAACCCCTGCTTCAACATTTCTTTTGACCATCCATTTGTCTGTCATTTTCAAAGCAATGGATACAATACGGCGCCCAATCAAAAAAATAATTATAGCAAATAAAATTGTCTTTGCAAAATTAAGAAGTGGCTCTCTCTGGTTGAGAAGATATTGAATCAAAAAATTAGTTTTCTCGCTACTTGATGCTTCAGAATTCATAACCTTCTCAACATCTTCAAGATCAATATCACTTCCAACATCAGCAGGTATCTGTGTAAGGAACACTGCACACATATTTATAAATCCCATATCCAGATCCTTTCTCCTGTTACTATTAAAGCTTTGTTAATAATAACAACAATAAAACTACACTACTTTCTTCTCACACTTCCATACACTCATTCCAAGTGGCGGCACCTCTATTGTTATAGAATTATCTCTGCCATCCCATTGTACATCTACTGAATTTTTCTGGCGCTTATTTATATAACCTGTCCCTCCAAATTCTACACTGTCGCTATTAAATATTTCTTTATATTTGCCCTCAAAAGGCACACCTATCTTGAAATTCTCATATACAACCGGCGTAAAATTAAATACAAACAAAAGCTCTTCACTTTTATCAGAGTTTCTCCTCATAAAAGTAACAATACTATGGTCTGCATCCATACTGCTAATCCATTCAAATCCCTCTTCATCATAATCACTTTCATAAAGTGATGGATGTTTTAAATAAAATTTATTGAGTGCTTTTACATAATTTTTAAATGTACTATGTTCTGGAAGCTCAGACTCAGTCCATGGAAGGCTGATTTTTTCATTCCACTCATTAATCTGTGCAAATTCCTGTCCCATAAATAAAAGCTTTTTGCCTGGGTGTGCAGTCATAAATCCATATGCAGCACGAAGATTGGCAAATTTTTGTTCCATATCACCTGGCATCTTCATAAGCATTGAAGCCTTTAAATGAACTACCTCATCATGAGAAAATACAAGCACAAAGTTTTCACTATAGGCATATATCATACTGAATAATAATGTCCCATGACGCCCTTTTCTATAAAGAGGATCTGTCTGCATATATCCTGTAAAGTCATTCATCCAGCCCATATTCCATTTCAAGTCAAAACCAAGTCCACCCTCACTTACATCTCCTGTCACCATTGGCCATGCCGTTGACTCCTCCGCAATAAGCAACGCTCCATCTTTTCTATCATGCATCGCTTTGCTTAACTTCCTAAGAAGTTCAATAGCTTCAAGATTTTCCTTGCCTCCATATATATTTGGAAGCCACTCACCGTTCTGCTTGCCATAATCAAGATAAATCATAGAAGCCACAGCATCCATTCTTATACCATCTGCATGATATTTGTCAATCCAGAACAATGCATTTGCAATAAGAAAATTATCAACCTGAGGTCTGCCATAATCAAATATAAGAGTTCCCCAATGAGGATGCTCACCTCTTCTTCTATCAGGATTTTCATAAATACATGTCCCGTCAAATTTAGCAAGTCCATTTGCATCTTTTGGAAAATGCGCTGGAACCCAGTCAAGTATTACACCAATATCCTTTTTATGCATATAGTCCACAAAATACATAAAATCTTTAGGAGTTCCATAACGTGATGTAACAGCATAATATCCTGTAACCTGATACCCCCATGATTCATCAAGCGGATGTTCCATAACAGGCATAATTTCTATATGTGTATATCCCATATCTTTTACATATTCAGCAAGAAGAGGAGCAATTTCACGATAATTTAAAAATTCATCTTCACATTTTATATCTTCCTTATCTTCATAATTCTTCTTTTTCCAAGAACCCAGATGAAGCTCATATATTGACATAGGCTCTTTTTTAAAGTCAAACTTTTTACGCTTCAAAAGCCACTTCTCATCACCCCACTTGTAATCTGCTATATCACATACTACACTTGCATCATCAGGGCGTTTTTCACACTCAAAACCATATGGATCAGTTTTTAAAAATACATTTTGTGAATTTCTCTTTATCTCATATTTATAAATATCACCAACACCTATTCGAGGCACAAACAATGAAAACAGCCCTGTATCATCAATTCGACACATTTGATGACGTCTTCCATCCCAAAAATTAAAATCTCCAACTACACTTACACGCATTGCATTAGGCGCCCATACTGCAAAGTGAACACCATATATGGTATCCTTACTCTTTTGTTTGTCGGTTGCTTCCGTAACATCCCAACGGACTTTTGCATTATCCATGCATCCATCAATAGCTATAGGATGTGCTCCCATACAATTATACACATCATAATATTTGCCCATTTCAAAACGCATTGCATCACTGCCGCCTATAATTTCTGTGTAAAGGTATGGATCTTCAAGTTCAACTTCAGAACCGCTATCATATTTTGAAATAAATGTATATGGCTCAATCTTTTTTCCTGGAAGAAGTACCGCAAAAACTCCGGTCTCATCTGCCTGTTCCATCTCAAAGCTCTTTTTGCTGCCCTTAAGCTTTAATGTAACCCCTACTGCATCAGGAAGAAATGCATATACCAAAATTCCTCCTTTAACCTTATGCGGACCAAGCAGATGGTCAGGGTGTTCTTCCTCAGAATATACCAAAGCCTCAATAGCCGCCCAGTCCATTAAATCATATAATTTTTTATTCATAATAACTCTCCATTTCAACAAAATGTATTATACACATATAAATTAATATCTCATATTAACACCCTATACTATATCATATGTATAAATAATCCGCTCCTAAGCTTCGGCTCAAACCATGTTGACTTTGGCGGCATTAAAAGTCCTGCATCTGCCACAGCAAAAAGCTCTGAAATCAAAGTAGGATACATTGCAAATGACACCCTCATATCTGTATCAGCACGTCTTTCAAGCTCACTAAGCCCGCGTATTCCCCCTATAAAATCAATTCTTTTATCAGTTCTTGGATCATCTATACCAAGAACAGGTTTTAAAAGATAATCCTGAAGCATTGATACATCAAGTGACTCAACTGCCCCTCCTCTGTTTAAAAGCTCGCTGTTTATTCTAAGCATATACCATTTTTTGTCAAGATACATAGCAATTTTTCCTTTTTCATCAGGATGTCTAGCCTCTTGAAGCTCTTCAACTGAAAAATTTCTGCTTACTCTTTCCAAAAATTCACTTGCAGTTAAACCATTTAAATCACTTACAGTTCTGTTATAATCCATAATCTTAAGGCTGCTATCCGGAAACAGTACTGAAAGAAAATAATTAAATTCTTCTGTCCCATCGTAATCAGGATGCCCTTTTCTTCTCTTAAGCCCTGCCTTAACAGCAGATGCCGCACGATGATGCCCATCTGCAATATAAATATCACTTATTGCAGAAAATGCATTTTCCAAAGTATTAATATCTGCAATACCACCTATCTTCCATACATTATGAACAATACCATCATCTGATGTAAAGCTGTATAATGGTCTTTCTTCCATAATAATCTTGTCCACTACATTATTAATACAGGTCTGTGAACGATATGCCAGAAATATAGGTCCTGTCTGCGCACCAAGCGTATCTACATGCCGTATTCTATCCTGCTCCTTATCCTCACGCGTGTTCTCATGCTTTTTTATCACATTTTCCAAATAATCATCTACACATGCACAAGCCACAATACCGGTCTGTTTCCTGCCCTCCATAATAAGCTGATATATATAATAACACTTATCCTCATCTTTAATAAAAATCTTGTCAGCCAACATTTTATCAAATATTTCCTTAGCCTTCTCATATACCTCCGGTGCATATGTATCAACATTATCAGGAAACTGCGTTTCTGCTCTGTCTATTTTTAAAAATGACAGTTCCTCCTTTTTTACAGCCTCACATGCTTCCTTTCTACTGTACACATCATATGGCAGCGCCGCTACCCTTGCTGCCTTATCCTCTGCCGGCCTTACAGCCCAAAATGGTTTTATTTTTGCCATTATAACCTCCGGTTTTTTATAAAATTTCCTTAATTACTCAACTCCTGTGCCTTATAGATTTATTGCATATAAATGAACCTTACGTCCATTGTGAGTAAAATCTTTTTCACACTCCATGCCAAGCTTTTGTGCAGTCTTTATTGATCTTAAATTACCAACATCTATCACTGCAACAATACGATGTATACTAAGCTCCTCACGTGCATATTCAAGTACCGCATGACAGCATTCAAGGGCATATCCATATCCCCAGTGCTGGCTGTCAAGCAGATATGAAAGCATAATCTCCTCTTTTCCATCAACCACATGATTTTCTATGCCGCACCTGCCTATAATTTTTCCGGTTGTTTTACTAAAAACTCCCCATAATCCATATCCGTAAAATGCATATACGTTCTTGATATAAGCTTTCTGTTTTTCCATTTCATTTTCCATATAGTCATCTATATTTTCAATATACTTTCTTACCTTAGCATCTGTATAAATAGGATAAAGCTCTTTTACATCAGAAACTGCAAGCTCACGTATTATAAGCCTTTTAGTAGATGTAATCTGCACTGGCATGCCTTGAAAACGCTGCAAAGTATATTCAAAAAAATGTACAGAAAGTCCTGTAAATTTCTCTAACAATACGTCTGCCTTTGCAAGATTCTGACTGCCTGAATTAGGGTTAATATAACCAATACATGCCATTCCTGCCGCTTTGGCAGCTTCAACACCAAATTCAGAATCCTCAATAACTATTGTTTCCTTCTCCGAAACTCCAAGCTTTGACAATGCAAGGTTAAAGGTATCAGGCGCAGGCTTTGGTTTTTCTACATTAGAGCTTGATACCAGCTTATTAAAATATTTTTTTATTCCAAGTGCCTTAACAACGTCTTCTATCTCTGACGGCGACGATGATGATGCTACTGCAAGCTTAACTCCTGCCCTGTAGAGTACCTTAATTACCTCCTTTACACCTTCTATCGGTTTATATCCTTCTCTTACTGCAAGCTCTTTCTTTGCCCTGTTCATCTCATCAAGAAGCTCATCAACAGATACATCAATACCAAACCTGTCAACCGCATCTTCACACATCTTTTTTGTAGAACTTCCTATAAAACTGCTGCAATATGAGATATCAACATCTGCACCATATCGTTCAAAAACCATAAGAGCTGCGCGGGCATGGTCAGGCTCACTATCAATAATAACCCCGTCCATATCAAAAATAACCGCCCTTAACATATGTAACACCTCCGTTGTTATTTTTTTATCTACACTTATGCTTTAGTTTAGCATATATAACCAAAAGTCACAACTTATTTTTATTGTATTTAAACAAAATACATTGTAAATATAGTTAATTTTTACACCATCGAAACACCCATAATACATATCCAATGTATTATGGGTGCTTCAAAATACTTAAATTATACCAAAACATTTTTCAGACACTATCTACCAGAGCTTCCCTTAGTAGTACCATTGTTATTATCTGTTCCGTTTGTTGTGCCGTTATCATTTGCATTGCCATTATCATTACTGTTATTATTTGTATTATTATCTGCACCACCTGCATTGCCTGTATCTCCTGCACTGCCTGTATTGCCATTTGTACCCCCATTTGCATCATCACCTGTAAGGTCATCAACAGCATCACCGATGCCATCTGCTGCGTCATCCACACCATCTTCAATGTCATCAGCTATTGAACCATCATCTGCACCGTTATTGTCATTATTGCTATCTCCTGCACCATCTGTTGCCTCAGGCGATGTAGCCGAATTATTTGTATCTGAATTGCCACATCCTCCCAGAAGCATAACTGATAATGTCATAGCAGCGACCAATAAATAAATTTTCTTTCTCATATTTTCTCCTTTACTATTATTAAAAGATTATTTACAAATTTAGTATGACACATGGAAAAAATATTATGCAAAAAATTTATTTATACCTTATTAAATTCATCAATAACCGACTGGTCAGGAGCCTTTGTACAAAGGCTTACTATAACAATAAACAACATACTGACTACAAAGCCTACAAGCAGAGAATATATGCCTGTTGCTGCATATATTGTCTGTCCATTTATGATTGGAAAATAATCCCATATTATTACAGTAAGTCCACCTGATATTATCCCTGCTACTGCACCACAAAGATTAGTCCTTTTCCAGAAAAGCGCTGTAATAACAAGTGGTCCAAATGCTGAACCAAAACCCGCCCATGCATCTGATACAAGATCCATAATGCTGCTTTCAGGATTCCATGCTATTATAAAAGCTATAACTGCAACAACAAGTACTGTAATTCTGCTTATATTAAGCACTTTTTTGTCATCCGCATCTGGTTTTACAATATTTTTATAAATATCCTTTGATACTGATGATGCACATACCAGCAGCTGTGAATCTGCAGTTGACATAATTGCAGCAAGTATTCCGCATATAAATAATCCACCAATAAATGGAATTTTAAGCCTATCTGTAAATACACTTCCTATCATATTTATAAATACACTTTCTGAATCTTTAAGAACTTCGCTTCCGAAAAATGCTCTCCCGATTACACCTATAAAACATGCTGCCAAAAGAGATAAAAAACACCAAATAATAGCAATAACACGGGATTTTTCAAGTTCTTTCTCATCCTTTATTGCCATAAAACGAACAAGTATATGTGGCATACCACAGTATCCAAGTCCCCATGCAAGCTGTGACAAAATATCAACAAACCTGTATGGTTCCCCACCATTTGAAAAAAGACTCATATAATCATCATAACTGCCAGCAATTCCGCTTGAGGCAATCTGTCCTTGAAAATTTTCTATAAATGAATAAGCAAAAATCGGAACTACTAAAAGTCCTACAAGCATTAGCATACCCTGAATAAAATCAGTAGTACATACTGCAAGGAAACCACCCAGAAATGTGTATGAAAGTATTACCACAGCCCCTATTGCAAGTGCAACATGATAATCAATTCCAAATACGGTATGAAATAACTTCCCGCCTGAAGCAAGTGCCGATGCTGTATACACAAGGAAAAATATTACTATGACTATTGAAGATATCGTAAGTATAATCTTTTTCTTATCATGAAAACGGTTCTCGAAAAACTCTGGAAGAGTCATAGAATTTCCTGCAATAATTGTATACTTTCTAAGTCTTTTAGAAATAAAAATCCAATTACATACAGTTCCTATAAAAAGACCTATAGCAATCCACGACTTCCCTGTTCCAAACGCATATATAGAACCTGGAAGCCCCATAAGAAGCCAGCCGCTCATATCAGATGCCTGCGCTGAAAGAGCAGCAACCCAGCCACTCAGTCCTCTTCCTCCAAGAAAGTAGTCCTCTGTGCTTGAAGTTTTTTTCATTGACCATATACCAACACCTATCATAATGCATATATAACAAACAAATGCAATTAATATTGCAATAGTACTTGTTCCTAACATAAATTACCTCTTTCTATTTTTATCTTATTTATTTTCAAACACGCTCTAAACTTATTGTACGACCTTAAACCTTGCTTTTATGAGTCCCAACGTATTTATATGCAGGACGTATAATTTTTCCTTTGTTTACAAGCTCTTCAAGACGATGTGCACTCCAGCCTGAAATTCTTGATATTGCAAATAAAGGCGTAAAAAGCTCTTCAGGTATGCCAAGCATTGTATATACGAATCCGCTGTAAAAATCTACATTAGCACATACAGGCTTCATTACATGGTTTCTTCCCATTATAAGTTCTGCTGATATCTTTTCTACAACAGTATGAAGCTTATACTCCTTCTCCATTCCCTTCTCTTTTGAAAGCATTTCAGCAAACCTTTTTAATATAAGCTCACGAGGATCAGACAATGTATATACCGCATGCCCCATACCATATATAAGTCCTGTTTTATCAAAGGCTTCTTTCCTAAGTATTTTTTGAAGATATGTCCTGATCTCATCCTCGTCTTCCAAATCATGCACATTTTCACATAAATCCTTAAACATCTGATTCGCCTTTAAATTGGCTCCGCCATGACGCGGTCCTTTAAGTGAAGCTATAGATGCCGCAACAGCAGAATATGTATCTGTTCCTGATGATGTTACCACATGATTAGTAAATGTCGAATTATTGCCTCCTCCGTGCTCCGCATGAAGTACAAATGCAGCATCAAGCACCCTTGCCTCAAGTTCTGTATATTTTCCATTAGGTCTTAACATCTGAAGTACATTTTCTGCAGTAGAAAGCCCCGATACTGGAGGCTTAATTACAAGAGCATCAAAATAATTAAAATGACGATAAGCATAATAATTATATACTGCTATAAGAGGAAGTTTAGCTATAAGCTGCAAAGACTGCCTAAGTACATTAGGCACAGATGTATCATCAGGGTTTGCATCATATGAATAGAGAGTAAGCACACTTTTTTGAAGCCCATTCATAAGATTAGCACTTGGAGCCTTCATAATTACATCTCTCACAAATTGCGCAGACAGTTCCTGAAGACTGTCTATTATATCTATGAATACTTTTAATTGCTGCTCTGTAGGAAGCTCCCCAAAAAGAAGAAGATATGTTGTTTCTTCAAAAGCAAACCTTTTGGAAATATCAGAACCAACAAGTTTTCTTACATCATATCCCTGATAGTAAAGCCTTCCATCTGCCGGCTCCTTTACACCCTCAACGATATTATATCCGTTTACATCAGAAATTTCTGTAAGCCCTGTAAGAACTCCTTTTCCGGTGCTATCCCTAAGTCCTCTCTTCACATCATACTCCTGATACAGACTTAAATCGATTGCGCCCGAAACCATACATTCATTTACCAGTTTATCAAACTGATCATTTAGCTTTTCTGATAAAGCCATCATCGAATCATTATCCATAAACAGCACCTCCATAATATTATTTGAAAAACAGGACTACCATAGCACATATCCATCGATTGTATACGTGTATACAATCGACCGCAAAACTATCCTGCTTAACACAACTTCTATATAATACCCCAAAAAGTATATATACGTCAAGTTTTTGCAGAATAACAATTAAAAATACCAGTATAACCTAAGAAGAACGCCGAAGCGTTCTCCCTCACACCACTATTCAATTCTATACTCACGAACAAAAAATTTTTCTTTTTTCTACTGTTAGCAGATATTAAACAATGTTTCTAAAAATCGTTATGATACGCTTTTGGAACGATATTCAAGCCGGATCTTATCTGTTAAAAGTGCCATAAATTCTGAATTAGTCGGCTTTCCCTTTCCTGCACAAATTGTATTGCCAAAAACTTCCTCCAATGTATCCATACTGCCGCGTCTCCATGCGACCTCAATTGCATGACGTATTGTGCGCTCCACACTGCTTGATGTAGTCTTATATTTCTTTGCAATAGAAGGATATAAAAATTTTGTAATATAGTGAAGCATATTCCTGTCATAAAATGCCATTATAATGCCCTCTCTTATATACTGATATCCTTTTATATGTGCCGGTATTCCTATTTCGAGCAGTATATTAGTGACATCCATTTCAAGATCTCCTGAATATACATATCCTGGTTTTATAGTACTTTGTACAAACTTGTCCTTATCATTTTTAACCTTTTCATCACTTGGCTTTTCATCATTAATATTTATACAAACATCATTACCAGTTCCATATCTGCTCTCTACCATTTGATACATACGCTTAATAAGCATCTGACTGGATACCGGCTTCATCATATAATAATCAGCCCCGCTTTGTATAGCCTGCTCTACAAGATTTTCCATACGTAGTGCTGTCTCGATAATAAAAATAGGTCTTTTCCTAAACTCAATATTATTAGCTTCCTCTAAGATGCCAATACCATCAATTCCTGGAAGTATCATATCCATAACTACAATATCTACGTCCCTTTGTTTAATTGTATCAAGTACTTTACTTCCATCTCCTGTTGAAAGCACAACTTTCATACCCATGCCTTCCATCACTTTTTTCTTGCTTTCTCTATCTTGTACATTATTGTCAGCTATGACAATATTTAACCCATTCTTCATATATCATATCCTCCACTTCCTGTCCCTTTCTGACCTTTTGGATTGTTTTTTGTTTGATTTATGTTACTTTTCTACATTATAGTCAAAAAATATGGAACAAGAATGGAAGCATAGTGGAATTGAAATGGAATTTTAGTAAAATTTTACAATATTTTTGCAAAAAATGACTGTCATATGAAAAAAATTACACAATATGTTGCAGTTATGACGTTTAAACTACTCAATATATTGTTTTAATACTATTTTCTACAATATTAATTTAAAATATGTGTATCGGCACTTTCAGCG
>CAMWXG010000077.1 GCA_947178155.1 uncultured Lachnoclostridium sp. | reverse complement strand
AAATTATTTAGCAAACAGCAATTCTGTGTGTACACAAAAGGGGTTTACTTTTGCAATTAGAAGTAGTCAAAACGAAGAAACAAAAAAATTACTTGTATTTATTCTTGTTTCTGCTATGCAAGTAGCTTTTCTTGCAAAAAATATTGCAAAAGAAATTTTAGGATATGATTTATATTCCAAAACAGAAAGGGATTTATTTATATTTGATACAGTTACAATGCTTTTCAATGGTGCAGATAGTAAGGAGGGCAATACTAATGAAATATAATCCTAAAATATGGTTTGTTTTACTGATGCGGTGTCTGCTGTTTATAGCTGCATTTTCTATTTGTAGTATAATTACCCAAAGGAACTTAACAGAAATTACGCATTGGTGGACAATACTTGCATCATTTATTAATATTGTTACAATTGCTATTTTATGGATTATTTGCAAGCATGATAATACAACATATCGTGAAATGATACAATACAAAAAAAAGCAAAAAAGCACTTTCAAAGGATTTTTGTTTATTGTTACTATGTTGTTGATAGGTATATCAGGTATGTATTTAGCAGGAGGACTTTGTTATGGTGAGTTTCCATATCTTGCACCAATGATGATAGCACCTGTCAATCCTTATCTTGCTATATTAAATATATTTATACTCCCATTAACAACGACAATAGCGGAGGAAGGAGTATATTTAGGATATGGAGTAAATAGCTTCGCATCAAAATGGGAGGCTGTTTTTATCCCCGCATTTTTCTATGCATTGCAGCATAGTTTTATCCCTACGATATTTGATATAAAATTTATAATCTATCGTTTTTTATCTTTTTTACCATTAACAATATGGATATGCTTCCAATATTATAGAGGAAGTTCTATTTCTTATATTATGACAGGTCACTGGATTTTGAATATAGCAACAACGATACAAATTGTAATAACTTCTTTTAATCCGGAACTTATAGTATGTTGGTAAAGCAATAAGCAAAATTATTATGCTGTATATGTTAAGCACTTAGGAAAATCTAAGTGCTTTTTTCTCTAATAGGAAATTGCTTATAATGTTATAGGAAATGACTACAATACATAAAAGGAATAATCTATTGCTTTAACCCCAAAAATATATTGACAATACGAATATGAATAAGTATAATGTGAAACATAGAAATAAAACATATAAAACCTATGGAGTAAGTAGGGAATAAAAACTTGTCATACAAAGCAAAATGTTTTGTAAAAATAGAATATGACAGAATAGAATAATTTAATGGAGGTAATAATTATGAGTCAAATCAAAGAAAGTGCATTGGAGTTAATCGGGGGAACACCGATATTGAAATTAAATGGTTATATCAAGAAAGCTGGTGTGACAGATGCTGTAATTCTTGCAAAGCTGGAATATTTAAATCCGGCAGGTTCTGTAAAGGACCGTATTGCATTGGCTATGATTGAAGATGCAGAAAAGAAAGGTCTTTTAAAAGAAGGAGCAACAATTATTGAACCTACAAGCGGAAATACAGGGATTGGTCTTGCAGCAGTGGCAGCAGCAAAGGGATATAAGGCAATACTTACACTGCCAGATACAATGAGTATTGAGAGAAGAAATCTTCTAAAAGCATATGGTGCAGAGCTTGTGCTCACAGAGGGCGCCAAAGGAATGAAGGGTGCTATTGCAAAGGCAGAAGAATTGTCTAAAGAAATTGAGGGAGCAATTATTTTAGGACAATTTGTGAATCCGGCGAATCCGGCAGTACATAAGGCTAAAACAGGACCAGAAATCTGGGAGCAGACAGAAGGAAAAGTTGACATTTTTGTTGCTGGTGTAGGAACAGGCGGAACAATTACAGGCGTTGGAGAATATTTAAAAGAAAAGAATCCTGATGTAAAGATTGTAGCTGTTGAACCGGCTGGAAGTCCTGTTTTATCAAAGGGAACGCCGGGAGCACATAAGATTCAGGGAATAGGTGCAGGCTTTGTTCCAGAGGTGCTTAATACAACGGTGTATGATGAAATCATTACTATTGAAAATGAGGATGCATTTGCAGAAGGAAAAGCATTTGCAGTCAGTGAAGGAATTCTTGTGGGAATATCTTCAGGTGCGGCGCTTAAGGCAGCATCAATTCTTGCAAAAAGACCGGAAAACAAGGGAAAGACTATTGTGACATTACTTCCTGACTCTGGTGACAGATATTTGTCTACACCATTGTTTAATAACAATTAAATGAGGAAAATTTGGATGAAAGAGACAGAAGGTAAACAGATTTTGGAGGATTCATATCTTTGTACTTTAAGGAAATTGCTGAATGATATGAAATATGGGAGTATAACACTTATTGTTCAGGATGGAAAGATTGTCCAAATAGATAAAACAGAAAAGCATAGAATAAGAAACTGACTGGAAAACCAGAGGTTTTGTTAATAAAATTAACAGACTTCTGGTTTTTTGTTATAAAAAACTCTTTATTTTTATGATGCTGTGGCCGTTGGAATGGCATAGGTTTGCAAAACCGAAGTTGGCGGTTCGAATCCGCCCAGTATCATTTAGCAATTATACAGAGTAAATTTTGATATACTTTGTGAAGTTGCTGATTATAGTGAAAGAAGGTGCAGTATGAGTAATACATATCAGGATTTGCAAAATTCCCATCCATGTTTTGGAGGTCATAAAAATAATGCAGGACGGATTCATTTGCCAGTCAGTCCAGGATGTAATATTGCATGTCGTTTTTGTGACAGAGTGATAGATGATATAGAGGACAGACCAGGTGTCACATCAAAAGTGATTACGCCTGATGAAAGTCTTTATGTGCTAGAGAAAGCATTATCCATATGTCCGGAAATCATAGTTGCAGGGATTGCAGGACCTGGAGATACGCTTGCATCTGACTATGCATTAGAAACGTTTAGGAAGGTAAAGGAAAAATTTCCAAAATTAATCAAATGTATGAGTACAAACGGACTCCTTCTGTATGAAAAGGCAGATGAGGTTATTGATGTTGGAATTGATTCACTGACAGTTACAGTTAATGCGGTGAATCCGGAGATTGAAGCAAAATTAAATAAGTACATTATTTATCATGACAAAAAGTATGATGGGATAGAGGGGGCAAAGATTCTTATAGAAAATCAGTTAAAAGGAATCAGAAAAATTGCTGCTGCCGGAATTACGATTAAGATTAATACAGTACTTGTTCCAGAAATTAATGGAGAGCATATTGAAGAAGTTGCAAAAACTGTTAAGGAGGCTGGTGCAAGTATTTATAATATTATTCCATTGATTCCGCAATATGAACTGGCTGATTGCAAAGCACCTGGCTGTTCACAGATTGATGAGGCAAGGACAAAAGCTTCTAAATATATTGATGTATTCAGACATTGTCAGCATTGTAGAGCTGATGCAGTAGGAGTTCCGGGGGAATCAGAATACAAAGATCAGATTTATCAGAGAAGATTAAATGGAAAGGAAACATTTTCACATGGATAAATCAGCTAATGAAAAGCAGGAAAAGATGGTATATAAGGTGGCTGCTGCATCAAGTGATGGTATAGTTATAAATCAGCATTTTGGAAGAGCAGATACCTTTTACATATATGGAATAGCAGAAAATGGTAAATACAGATTACTTGAAACAAGAAAAGTTACACCAATATGCAATAGTGGAAATCATAATGATAGTAAACTATTGGAAAATGTAAATAAGTTCAGGGACTGTAAATATATATTGGTAAACAGGATAGGGACAGGTGCTGCAAATGTTATGGCACAGTCAGACATTATACCAATAGAATTACCAGGAATAATTGGGGAATCTATTAACAGATTAACAGCATATGAACAATTACAAAATTTATTTTGAGAAAGGAAAAAACAATGGCAGAATTAAGACAGATTGCGATATATGGAAAGGGAGGAATTGGAAAGTCAACAACAACACAGAACCTGACAGCAGGACTGGTGGAACATGGAAAGAAAGTAATGGTGGTAGGATGTGATCCAAAGGCAGATTCTACAAGGCTTCTTCTTGGTGGCCTTGCACAGAAAACAGTGCTTGATACAATTAGGGACGAGGGTGAAGATATTGAACTTGACAGAATTATGAGAGAAGGCTATGGAGGAACAAGATGTGTAGAATCCGGCGGTCCGGAACCTGGTGTTGGCTGTGCAGGACGAGGTATTATTACTTCAATTAATATGCTTGAGAATCTTGGTGCATATACAGATGATTTGGATTATGTATTTTATGATGTATTAGGAGATGTAGTCTGCGGAGGTTTTGCAATGCCAATACGTGAGGGAAAGGCAAAGGAAATCTATATTGTTGCCAGTGGTGAGATGATGGCATTATATGCAGCAAATAATATTGCCAAGGGTATTAAGCGGTATGCAAAGACAGGCGGAGTAAGGATTGGTGGCATTATCTGCAACAGCAGAAATGTTGACAGGGAGTTAGACCTTCTTCGTGCATTTGCAAAAGAACTGGGTACACAGCTTCTTTATTTTGTACCTCGTGACAATATTGTACAAAGGGCAGAGATTAATAAAAAGACAGTAATTGAATATAAGCCTGATTCTAATCAGGCAAAGGAATACAGAAATCTTGCAGAAGCAGTGATTAACAATACAAAGTTTGATATTCCTACTCCAATGACACAGGAGAGACTGGAAGAAATTCTTTTTGAGTTTGGTCTTATGGATTCTGCCGATGATTATCATATTTAAATACATATATTTATTTCTGCAACAAATAAAATGGAGGAAAAATAATGGCAAAAATATATGAATCAATTACACAGCTTGTAGGAAGAACACCACTTCTTGAGATAAAAAACTATGAAAAGAAGCATAATCTTAAGGCAAAAGTTTTGGTGAAGCTGGAATATTATAATCCGAATCAAAGTGTAAAGGACAGAATTGCGTTGGCAATGGTAGAGGATGCAGAAAAGAAAGGTTTATTAAAACCTGGATATACCATTGTGGAAACAACCAGTGGAAATACTGGAATAGGGCTTGCGGCAATAGCAGCGACGAAAGGATATAAATTTCGTGTTTATATTCAGGATCAGGTTAGTAAAGAGCGTTTTCAGGTTATTAAGGCCTTTGGAGGAGAGACAATAAAACTTTCTGATGAACCGGCAATCGCTAAAGTTCTGGAGGAAACAGGCGGAGATTTTGTAGCTGCAATAAAAGCTTTGAGAAAAGAGGTGTTATCAAAAGAAAAAGATATCTTCTTTGTAGATCAGGTTTCAAATCCTGCCAATCCTGCTGTTCATGAGGCTACCACAGGCCCGGAAATATGGGAAGATACAGATGGCAAAGTTGATATTTTTGTAGCAAATGTAGGTACAGGAGGGACAGTATCTGGTGCCGGAAAATATCTGAAATCCAAAAATCCTAATATAAAGATTGTAGCTATCCAGCCAGGAGCAAATTCCCTGCCAAGTGATGAAAATCCTGAACCGGAAGAAATAACAGGTGTACATCCTTTTGAGGGGGTTCCGGAAGAAAGAGTTCCAGCAACGATGGATTTACATATTTATGATGAGAAATTTGAGGTTGAAACGATTGAAGCATATAAGGCAGCAAGAGAGGTGGCGAAGACAGATGGAATTTTAATAGGCACATCTTCAGGGGCGGCAATTTATACAGCAGTGCAGTTTGCAACTAGACCAGAAAATGCAGGTAAAACTATTGTGGCAGTGCTGCCGGATACAGGACTGCGTTATCTGTCTACCAATTTGTTTAATGAAGAATTTTTAGGTTAGGGGGATTAAATGTTATGGCATTAAATTTAGAAAGTTCTAATGTGGCAACAAGGGAAAACAGGATTGGTTCTATTACAGGCTACATTGGTACATTAAGCGATTTGGCGAATCAGAGTGGCTGCGGGACTTTAAAAGGATGTTCAAGATGTTTTTCACAGTCAAGCACCTGTTTATCAAGCTGCGCTCTTGGGCAGCTTTCTGCAATAAGAGATGTAGCGATTATTCACCATGGACCGGCGGGATGTTCTGTAGCCAGTGCTGGTGCATATTATCTTGATAAGGTAATGGCAAAAAAGCGTGGTATTACAAATAATACTGTATATGTTGGTACAGATATGAATGAAAAGGATACAATTTTTGGTTCTACAGAGGCACTTGGAAAAATTATTCTGGAAGTCAATAAGAGATACTCGCCAAAAGCTATTTTTGTTACAAGCTCCTGTGCAACAGGAATTATTGGCGAAGATATTGACAGTGTTGTTGATGAAGTCAGGGAAGAAATAGATGTGCCAATTGCAGCGGTACACTGTGAAGGTTTTAAGTCAAGGATTTGGGCAACCGGTTTTGATATTTCAGACCATGCAGTATTAAGCTCTATTGTACAGCCTCCAAAGCAAAAGAGAAATACTATAAATTTCAAGAACTTTTATGAGAGTGCAAGGACAGAAATTATTGAGATATTCAAAAATTTTGATTTAGAGCCAGTTTTCTTATACTGTAATTCATCTGTAGAGGAACTTAGCCATATTTCAGAATCTCTCGCTACTACCTGTATTTGTGGAACTTTAGGAAATTATCTTGGAAACGGATTAGAAGAAAAATATGGTGTTCCATATGTCAGAACAATTAATCCGCTTGGTGTTGCCGGATTTGAAACATGGCTGCGTGAAATTGGAAAAGTTACAGACAGAAGTGAGAAAGTAGAAAAGTATATAGAGGAACAGCGGGCAGTATATATTCCTAAGATTGAAGAGATTAAGAAAGAATTAAAAGGATTAAAGGCAGTTCTTGGTATGGGACCAGGATATACATTTGAGGTGTCAAGGGTTCTTAATGAACTTGGCATAGAAGTGGTATGGGCACTGGCATGGCATTATGATAAAAAATATGAGAATGGTGATGTGCCTCCTTCAATGGAATATCTGCTTGAACATGATGTGGATTTTGAAACAAGCGTGGCAGACCAGCAGAATTATGAAGTTATGAATATTTTAAATAAATATCAGCCGGATTTATATTTGTCAAGGCATCCGGGTTCTACAGTATGGGCAATAAAAAATGGTACGCCGGCAGTTTATGTAGCAGATGAATATATGATATTTGGATATAAGCATACATTGGAATTTGCACAGTCTGTTTTAGACAGTATACATAATAGGAGCTTTGAGAAAAATCTGGCCAGAAGGGTGAAGCTTCCTTATACAGATTGGTGGTATCAGCAGAATGTAGATGAATTTTTGGAAAACAGGAGGTAAAAATGGCAAAGTTATTGGACAAACAAAGATATAAATGTGCTATGGGTGCCATGCAGACCGTACAGGCGATTACAAGGGCAATTCCTGTATTACATTCAGGACCGGGATGCGCACAGAAACTTTCAGATTCTATTGGAAGTTCTGGTTATTTTTCACCCAATATTTTTCCTTGTACAAGTATTAATGAGAAAGATGTTGTGTTTGGTGGTGTAAAAAAACTTGAAACAACTATTGAGAATGCATTGAAAGTTATAGATGCAGATTTATATGTGGTACTTACAGGCTGTATCCCTGAAATCGTAGGAGATGATACAGGTGAGGTGGTAAGTCAGTTTGAAGATGCTGATAAGCCTGTGATTTATGCGTCAACAGCCGGATTTAAGGGAAATAATTATAAAGGGCATGAACAGGTGATTGATGCCATTATTGACCAGTATCTTAAGAAGTCAGACGAAAAGCAGAAAGGTCTTGTTAATATATGGGCAGATGTGCCTTATCAGGATTTATTCTGGCTTGGCAATATCAGGGAACTTGAAAAACTTGTAACAGAGCTTGGTCTTACTCCAAATACAATTTTTGGTTATAATCGAGGCATTGAAAATATTAACCGTATACCAAAGGCAGAGTTTAATTTGCTTGTATCGCCATGGGTATCTGTTGGAAATATGAAGAAGATGGAGAAAAAATTAGGGATACCATATCTTCATTATCCTACTCTTCCTGTTGGTGCATTTGAAACGAGCAGATTTTTAAGGGAGGTCGGCAAGTTTGCAGGAGTTGCTGAGGAAAAAATAGAAAATATTATCAATGAACATGAAGATTACTATTACTATCTTATTGAACGTTATGCTGATTTGTTTCTTGAAACACGTGTTATGTCAAAGCAGTTTTCTGTTGTAGCAGATGCTCAATATGCACTTGGCATTACAAAGTTTTTAGTCAATGATTTAGGACTGGTACCTGCAAAACAGTTTGTGGCAGATGATACTCCAAAAGTATTTCAGGAGCAGATTAAGGCAGAGTTTGAAAAACTTAATTACGGTCTTAAAGCAGATGTAAGTTTTGAAACAGATGGATACAAGATACATAATGAAATAAGAGAACATGACTATCATGGATATCCATTAATACTTGGCAGTTATTATGAAAAGGAGCTGACAGAAGAACTGTTTGGACATTATTTAAATATTTCATGGCCAGTGCAGGATAAAGTGGTTTTGGATGATTTCTATGTGGGATATACAGGTGGAATTAGGTTGATTGAAGATATTTACTCTGTTGCTGTTCAGAGGTGGAACTAGTGTTCAATTCAATTTAATTACCTTATCTTTTGGTGAGTATGCTTTTTGGAAACTGTCTGTTACTATGAGCGGCGTAGCCGTGAATCGTAACAACTGTCTGTGATATTATGCTATATTAGTTTAGCAGGAGGGATTTGTATGTCTTATAAAATAGCAGTTGCATCTTCTGATGGTAAACAGATTGACGAGACATTTGGAGCAGCAAAAAAGTTTATCATTTATGAAGTGACAGAAGGTTTATATAAAAAGCTTGAAGAGCGGTTTTTTCATGAGGAGAAAACAGAGCAGGTTATTTTAGACAATGGTAAAGGCAATCTTGAAGAAAAATGTGGGGATGGCAATGCCTGCGAAAACAGTAATGGCTGCCAAAGAAGAGGCTGTGCAGGTGCCAAAGAGGCATCTGCAAAAGTGGAATTTATATCAGACTGTAGATGTATTGTCTGCAGGAAGATAGGGTTTCACATACAAAAGCAGTTAGAGCGAAAGGCTATTTCAGCTTTTGATGTAAGCTGCCCGGTGGAAGAGGCACTCGAAAAGATTACATATTATTTTAATCGCATTGATAATCATGAGTCCTTGAGGGCACAAAAATAGAAATAGATTGACTGCGGAGATAGAATGAAAAGTTCTGTCTCTGTTTTTTGTACAGAGTTGATAAGCACTTCTTTCGTTTAAATAGATAAAAACTATTATGGAATATAGAAAATAAATTATTTAATTATTCCTATAGGAGAAGTATAATAAATATGTAATAAACTATGTGAGGAAATGAGGGGGTTTAATGAGTATATCAACAAAAGGGAAAAACGCTATAAAATTAATGCTTGACCTGGCAACTTATAATAATGGAGAGCCTGTAAGACTTAAAGATATTGCAAGAAGGCAGAATATATCTGAAAAGTATTTAGAACAGATTGTTGCTGTATTGCATAAGGCAGCACTGGTAAAAAGTATTAGAGGAGCTCATGGAGGATATTTGCTTAATTATATGCCTGAAAAATATACAGTAGGGCAGATATTAAAAGCTGTAGAGGGAGATATGTCACCAACTGATTGTGTTAGTGAAAATGGAACTATGTGTGCAAATAAGGCTACATGTGCGAGTTTTAGATTATGGGAAAAGCTTGACGTAGCTATGAATTATGTACTGGATGGAATAACACTTGCAGATATGCTTGAGTGGCAGAATGAGCTTAGAACAGACCAATATGTAATATAATTTATGTTTTATATGATGAAATAGATAAAAACTATAATACGTAATAGGAATAATCTATTACTTTATTGAATGAAATCTATTGACAGCTGTATGAAGCAAAGATATAATTTACACTATAAACATACTATTCCTATCTAAAAAATAGGAATTAAAAAATAGTATAGTAACAGTAGAGTATAAATATGAAAGAAGGCGTATTTTTTATGAAGAAATTGATATATCTGGATAATGCCGCGACTACACAGGTAAGTGAAGAAGTGTTAAACGCAATGCTTCCTTTTTTCAGACAGACATATAGTAATCCATCTGCAGTATACAGTTTTGCCGGAGAAGGTAAGAAAGCAGTTGATGATGCAAGGAAACAGGCTGCAGAATTGATTGGTGCCAAAACAGAGGAAATATATTTTACCGGAGGTGGAAGTGAGTCTGATAACTGGGCATTAAAGGCAACAGCAGAGGCTTATTCTTCAAAAGGAAAACATATTATAACAAGTAAAATAGAGCATCATGCAATTTTGCATACATGTGAGTATCTGGAAAAGCATGGATTTGAGATTACTTATCTTGATGTGGATGAAGAAGGTAAAATATCACTTAATGAACTGGAGGCTGCCATACGTCCGGATACTATTTTAATATCTATAATGATGGCAAATAATGAGATTGGAACAATAGAACCTATTACAGAAATAGGCAGGATTGCGCATGAAAATGATGTATTGTTTCATACAGATGCAGTACAGGCATATGGACATATTCCAATCAATGTTGATGATATGAATATAGACATGCTTTCAGCAAGCGGACATAAATTTAATGGTCCAAAAGGAATTGGAATTTTATATATCAGAAAAGGTGTGAAGATTCGTTCTTTTATACATGGTGGTGCGCAGGAGCGGAATAGAAGGGCAGGAACGTCAAATGTACCTGGAATTGTCGGTTTTGGAAAGGCAGCACAGATTGCAGTGGAGACGATGAAAGACAGAACTGAAAAGGAGATAAATATAAGGGATCATCTGATAGAAAGAGTGCTTACAGAAATCCCGTATGTAAGGCTTAATGGTCATAGGACAGACAGGCTGCCAAATAATGTTAATTTCTGCTTCCGGTTTATTGAAGGGGAATCACTGCTGATTTTATTAGATCAGCTGGGTGTATGCGCTTCTAGTGGTTCAGCATGTACATCAGGTGCGCTAGATCCTTCTCATGTACTGCTTGCGATTGGACTTCCACATGAGATTGCACATGGTTCCTTAAGAATTACCTTGTCAGAAGAAACCACTCTTAAAGATATTGATTTTGTGGCAGATGAGCTTAAAAATATTGTTGAGAGGCTTAGGCATATGTCTCCATTATACGAGGATTTTGTAAAAAATCAAAAATAATATATTTGCAAAAGTATGCTGTTATGGGCAACAAGGCTGTGAATAAGTAATAAATATAATAGAAGGAGGCTTGTAATGTATAGCGAAAAAGTAATGGATCATTTTAATAATCCAAGAAATGTAGGAGAAATAGAAAATCCCAGCGGAGTTGGTACAGTTGGAAATGCGAAATGCGGCGATATTATGAGAATGTATTTTGATATTGATGATAAAGGAATTATAAGGGATGTCAAATTCAAGACATTTGGATGTGGTGCAGCAGTAGCAACTAGCAGTATGGCAACAGAGCTTGTAAAAGGAAAAACAGTAAAAGAGGCATTAGAGGTCACAAATAAGGCTGTAATGGAAGCATTAGATGGGCTTCCACCTGTAAAGGTACACTGTTCACTTCTGGCTGAAGAGGCAATTCATGCAGCTTTGTGGGATTATGCGAAGAAGAATGATATTGTGATTGAAGGTTTAGAAGAGCCTGTAAATGATATTGCTGAAAAGGTAGAAGAAGAGGAATACTGATATGATTGCATAATTATCTGTTATTGCAGAAAGCAAAATGTATTAGATACACAAGAAACAAGCATAGTCATTGCAGATGTGTCAGAGCTTTTTAAGCAAGTGAAAACGTCTGCAATGAACTTAAAAGAAACAGTAGATATATTAGAGAAAAATATCAGGAATTTTAAGATATGAGAATGAATTTTCAAACATGCTCTAAAATAATTTAAAATGATTTTATAATCTCTCTGTTTTTATAATATAACATGATTCCTTCTAAAGTTACAATGCTTTCAGTCAATGGATATGATAGCCATACTCCAGTCATTTTAAATAAAAAGGACATTAGAAATGCCATTGGAATGATAACAATAAAACCTCTTGACAGTGAAACAATTTGTGCAGGCAACGCCTTTTCTGTAGATGCAAAATATGTGGATATAATGATATTAAAACC
>CAMWXG010000076.1 GCA_947178155.1 uncultured Lachnoclostridium sp. | reverse complement strand
ATTTGGTGGTACATGTATGGATACGTAACAAAAAGGGGGAGTATCTTATATCACAACGTTCTGCAAACAGACCAACATTCCCACTTATGTGGGAATGTGTCGGAGGTTCTGTGCTCAAGGGTGAAAGCAGTATAGAGGGAGCACTTAGGGAAGTGAAGGAAGAGGTTGGTCTGGACTTAGAAAAGGAAGCAGGCAGATTGCTTTTTTCTAAAATACGCGGCAGTTATGTAAAATATGAGGGTAAGATTTTTAACGATATAATGGATGTGTGGCTTTTTGATTATGATGGTGAACTTAAGCTGGAAGAAGCAACAACTGATGAAGTTGCAGATTGTAAGTGGATGACTGTTCCTGAAATTAAAAAGTTATATGATGAGGAAAAGCTGGTGTCGAGTCTGGATTATTTTTTCTGTGCTGTAGAAGAAGCTGATGAGCCTGATTACAGCCATATTATCGGGAAAACTGTGAAAGGAATAATAGACAGACCATTGGGAACACATCATCCTCAATATCCCGAAATGATTTATCCGGTAAATTATGGATATGTAGATAGTGTATTTTCAGAAGATGGAGAAGAACAGGATGTGTATTTATTTGGAAAAGATGAACCGGTGGAGAAATTTGAAGGAAAGGTAATAGCAGTATGGCACCGTTTTGATGATATTGAGGATAAATGGATTGTGTCTTTAACGGGAGAGGATATTATGGAAGAAAAAATTTTAGGAGATATTTCATTTCAGGAGCAATTTTTCTATGGAAAGTTATACAGGTGATTTTATGATTTTAATAAGGGAGGCATTTTTCGGTGATTGGACAGGTGGAAATGATTTCGGTCATAGAGCATATATTGGTGAAATTATTATTAACATAGGTCAAATATCACTTGTTTTTAATAATGACACAGGAGAATTTGAATGGGCAGATTTTGGATATGGGTATTTTGATGTATATTCAGAAAATCCATATGGTATTGTGGCTGATAATACGCAGGAATTTCTTGATAAATTTTAGTTTTGCTATCTATGTCACTTTCAAGTTGCCCGATTTACAAAAATTGAACTCTGAAATTGGTAGAGCTGCTTTAATATATTTGATAAAATGTCAACATCAAATATATTATTGAAACAAGGAGGATTTATATGAGTTTTGGACAGAATTTGCAGTTTTTAAGAAAAATGGGCAATGGGATGACACAGGAGGAGCTTGCGGAGAAGTTAGGAGTGAGCAGACAGACAATATCAAAATACGAGCTTGATATGGCATATCCGGAACTGGAAAAAGTGATTGAGCTTTGTAATTTATTTTCATGCACTATGGACCAACTCGTACGTGAGGATATAAATATATGTGATGAAGCTTATTCTGATATTAGAGAAGAGGTGGTAGAGGGATTTTATTATGTAAAATATGCTGTCATTAGTGCAGAGCCAGAAGAAGATGCAATTAATCATGTAAGAGGATTTGCAGAGAATCTAGGTATTAATGAACCTGACATTATTGGTTGGGATTTTCCGGTTTTATCTCAGGAACAGATAAATGTCTATAATCTGCATGGCTATGAGGCAGCGCTTATTATTGATAATAAAGATAAGGTAACAGATGAAAATATGAATGTTATTTTTCAGGAGCAGCAGAAATATATGGCGATTACTATTGATTTTTCTGCTAACAAGTCATCAAAAGGACCATTTATTTTGATACCTAATGCATATAAAATGTTAATGACACATATGAAATTGAATGGTATTAAGATGAAATGTGATAAGAAAGTTATAGGCTGTTTTGAAAGGGAGTATGTTGTTAATGGAACAGCTTTTATGGACATTTTTATTGCAGTTGAAAATTAGTTTTATAAAACATAAGTATTAAAAATATTTTTAATCATCATAATGAATTTAATGTATTTGTAAGCCATGTTAAAAGTGTAATATTTTTAACATGGCTTATGTTATTAATCAAAACAGCACCATAAAACTTGTACAAAGAATAGAAATATGCTATAATTGCAAAAAACATGGAGGATGAATATGTATAAAACTACAATGCAGGAAACTGCAAATCGAAAAATATTGGAGCAAAAAGGCAATATTACAATATTTGAGTATGACCATGATATGAGCACTAATGTAGGTTCTGCAATGCAAAGTTATTATGCATCGAAGATGAATGTCAGAAAACGTCAGGTTATGGTAAATCTGGATGATAAACATGACATGATTTTGCAGGCAGGAGCGATGCAGTGGATTGCAGGAGATGTAAGCAGTGCTACAAATGTAAAAGGAATTGGTGACTTTGCAAAAAATTAGTCAGTTCTAAAGTAACAAATGAGACAGCAATTAAACCGCGTTATACAGGCAATGGAGTACTGGAACCTACTTATAAATATTTGTTGATTGAAGATGTGGGTGCATGGAATGGGATGGTTATTGATGATGGATTATTTTTGGCATGCGAGGGAAGTGTGGATATAAAAACAGTTGCACGTAAGAATTTGTCTTCTGCAATAGCTGGTGGTGAAGGATTATTTAATTCTTGTTTGACAGGAACAGGATATGCTGTGTTAGAATGCAACTGTCCAAGAGAAGAATTGGTTGAGGTACAGTTACAAGATGATGTGTTAAAAGTAGATGGTAATTTTGCAATAGCTTGGAGTGAAAGTCTTAAATTTACAGTAGAGCGGTCAACAAAGACATTAATTGGATCTGCTGCCAGTGGTGAAGGACTGGTTAATGTGTATCGTGGTACTGGTAAAGTATTGATGGCACCGCTGTAGATTTTTGGTGTGCAGTTTCAGTGTAATATAACATATGTTACAGATTGGAGATATTGTGTAAAAAGCTGATAGTAGGAGGATTAATAGTTATGGAAAGTTACAAGCAGGAATTTATTGAATTTATGGTTGAGTGTGATGTTTTAAAGTTTGGAGATTTTACACTTAAAAGTGGGAGAAAGTCTCCGTTTTTTATGAATGCCGGGGCATATATTACAGGTATACAGCTTAAGAAGCTGGGACAGTATTATGCAAAGGCAATTCATGAGAATTTTGGTGATGACTTTGACGTATTGTTTGGGCCTGCGTATAAAGGGATACCTTTAAGTGTTGCGACATCAATAGCATATAGTGAGCTTTATGGCAAGGAGATACGTTACTGTTCAAATCGTAAGGAATTTAAAGATCATGGAGATACTGGTATATTACTCGGGTATAAGATTAAAGATGGTGATAGAGTTATAATCATTGAAGATGTTACAACTTCAGGAAAATCTATTGAAGAAACATTTCCTATAATTAAAGCACAAGGAAATGTAGAGATAAAGGGGCTTATTGTGTCTTTGAATCGTATGGAGAGAAGTCTTTCTACAAATTCAGGCGCACTTGAGGAGCTTCATTCAAAATATGGATTTCCGGTAAATGCTATTGTTTCTATGGAAGATGTTGTTGAATGTCTGTATAATAAAGAATGCAAAGGAAGAGTTATTATTGATGATAATTTGAAAGAAGCTATTGATGCTTACTATAAAGAGTATGGTATAAGATAATTTTAATCTTATCATTTAAATACTGTATTTTTTAGTCAGGATGTTTTGAAGGGCTTATTTTGTAAGGAAAAGAAATTGTTTGCAAATATTTATATGAATAAAAGAAAGGAGAGATATTATGGGAGAGAAGATTTATAAAACTATGAAGTCTGTAGGAGCATTTAACATTGTTATGGGAATTTTAATTATTGTTGTAGGGATTGCTGTAGGTGTTTTAGTTATTGCTAATGGAGCAAAGCTTATCAAGGATAAATCGGAGCTTATATTCTGATGTATACAATAATGCTTGGCATTTATAATGATTTTTTATGTATAGCTGATAAATGTCCTTCTACATGTTGTTCAGGCTGGAAGATTGTAGTCGATGATGAGGCATATGTCCGTTTTGACAGTATTTCTGACATTTCACTTCATGATGATATAATTTCAAATATTATTAGTACTGGCAACGAACGCAGATTTATTAATCATGAAGATGGCCGCTGTGCTATGCTTGATAAAGATGGACTGTGCAGGATACAACGAAATTTTGATGAAAAGATGCTGTGCAATACATGTCGTAAATTTCCAAGACTTATTTCAAAACATGGAGGATTTATATGGATGTCAATGGCAGCATCATGTCCTGTTGTAGCTGATTATATTATTGATGGCATAAGTTTTTATATGATTAATGACAATGGGAGTATTCTGCCGATTAAATTGCAGGATATTCCTTTTATTGCTGATGAAATATTAGATTTGCAGATTATTATTAGAGATTTTTTTGAAAAGAAAAAAGACAGCCGTGAATTTATAAACCTTTATAAGAAATTTATTTATACTGCAGATGTGATAATGGATATTATTATTGAAAATTATGACATAACATATCTTGAGGGGAGTTTTGACTATTTTGAAAATGATAAGAAACCTGAGGAAATTTTATTTGACATTGAAAAATTTGAAAAATTAATGCTCTTCAAATCCAAGATATTTTCTAATTATGCCAGTTATAAGATTTATACAAGATATCTTGAATATCCTAATGAAAATGTGAATGATAGAATTTGTTATGTTTTAGGTGAAATTTTTGTTATCTATACAATTTCTTTTAGTTTTTTTTCAGTTAAAGGTTTTTGTGAAATGGACAAAGGCAGTCTTTGTAAGATTTTTAACTGGGTATATCGTTTATCAGCACATAATAGTAAACTTGAGGAGAAACTTAAGGTTTTTTATTATATAGGAAAGTTTGTTTTGTAGAGAAAACAGCATATTTTAAATGCGGTTTTTCTTGAATGGCAAATTCCAACTTATTTTATAAAAACGATTAGTGACATATATAAAAGGTTTATATTTATAGAATACCGCTTTTGAGGCGGTATTTTTAGTTTTTATAGAGAAAATTTAATTGATATTTTGTGCAAAAATACAGAAATTTGCAGAAATGTAAGGAAACGCTTTACGAAACTGTATTCTTGGGATATGATATGTTTTGTTACTATGAACAGCAAAGATGTGAATAGTAACTATGTTTTGTTTGAACATGGAATGTTCTTAAAAGTTATATTAAAGTAAGTCTGGTGTGTTTTGAAGCTGTTTGCAATGAATAATGAATAGCTGGCAGCTTTTTCATCAGCAGAATAGGAGGAGAAATTGAAAATTGCATTTTGGTCTAATAGCAGGGAAAAGGGCAGTGTAACAACTAATATGGTCTGTATCGCAGCTCTTATATCCATAGCAGGTGCAGGAAGATCGATTCTTCTGGAAAATCATTATAACTACAATAGTGTGGCAGATATGCTTTTACCGGGAGAGCAGGTAGGACGTCTTAAAGAGAGTGGGAGGTATTATAATAAATATGGTATAGAATACGTATTAAAAGGGCTTTATTCCGGAAGACATGGTGATGTGCTTTTACATGAAGCGGCGATACCTTTATTGTATAGCAGTATGTATTATTTACCGCAGAGTTATATTGTGAACCGAGAAGTTTTTAATTATGAATTTAACCTTGTATATAAAGAATTGTTTAAGGTTTTGAATGTATTCGCTGACTTTGTATTTATTGATACTGAACGTAATCAAAATTTAAGTTCTAACGCCATTCTTACCGAAGCGGATTTGATAGTAGTAAATCTTGCACAGGATAAAATGGCTCTTAGGGAATTTTTTGATAATTATTCATCTATTCAAGAAAAATCTGTTTATCTTATTGGCTCATATCAGCCAGAATTATTATTCAATTTTCGCAGAATCTGCTATGAATACCATATTTCAAGAGACAAAATAGGTGTAATACCATTTAATATGGAACTTGAAGGAGCGATGTCAGAGGGACGTATATTACAGTTTCTCAATAGAAATTATGAAAAGGCATCAGGACGTGAAAATGATTATTTTATGAAAAATTGCAAAAAGTCTTCAACAATGATTAGGAAAAATCTTTTAAATATACGCAGACAGCAAAAGGAATTTTATCAAAGTTCATTTGTAAATAGCGTAAATCTTGAGTTTTAATCGTAAATTTTTATCCAAATAAATGTTTGCTTTAAGTCTGATTATGGTATATAATATATATTAATTTATATTTGAAAATAGTTTGTTTATGCAAAATTGCAGGAAAGTCTGCGATATGCAAGGGGTATAATTATGGATATACTGGATTATTTAAAAAAGAGACAGAGCGAACTTGAATATATAAGTCATCCTATGGCGGATAGAGATGAGAGCTATAAATATCTGTACTGTTTTGGACTTGGTGTAATGGCAGTGGGCAATATGAAGGCTATAACAGAGATTCAGACCTACTTTGATACAGTGCTTGACAGTATATATATATCGCAGAAGAGCAGGAATCAGATAATTGTTGATATAAATAATTATTTTGAATTTCGTATTGCTGAATTTTTTAAATGTGTTAAGACCAAAGAAGAGCAATATTGTTTTATGGCAGATATATATAAGATGTACAGGTTGTCATTGTGGTCACAAGAGTATTGTCATGGAATACTTAATAATTATCTTAAAGTTTTTAGATTTTCTGATGCAGAGTGTGATTTTTTTGAGAAATTTAATGAGGCTGCACAGGCAAATAATCTGGCACAGGCTATAGAATGTTATATGCAGTTTAAGAAAGAAGGATATGATATAGGATATCAGATACTTGTATATTTCTTTCCAGAGTTCAGGGTTGAAGAAAGTTATGATGATTTAACGATTGAGGCAGGGAGAACGGTAATTTTTGACAAGCCTGTTGTTGTTAATGGCGATATAAATATTGAAAGAGGTGGTTCTCTTCTCATTCATGGAGCATATTTGCGTATGAATGGCTGTATAAGTACAAGAGGCGGCAGGGTACAGATTAGGAATGCAAGGGTAAGAATAGAAGGCTGTACTGGAAAGTATTGGCTCAATCTTGAGAAGACAGCAGTTGTACATATTGAAAGTTCATATATTGATTGTGGCATGTTGTGTGGGCTTTTAAGGCAGGAGTCAGGAAGACTTATTGTATCTGAAAGTGAGATAAGAAGAACTAAAGATGCACGTGCTATAAGTTTTGGTGGTAGTTCATTTATTTTAGACAATAGTGGATTTTATAATAACAGGGCAGGTTCATTAGAACTTTTTGGTGCTGCTATGGCTGCCATAAGTAGATGCAGTTTTAATGATAATACAGCAGAATATGGAGGCGCAGTACAATCTGAATCTATTGGAAACGTTAAGATTGAGAACTGTGGATTTAACAGATGTGAAGCTAAGTATTTGGGTTCAGCAGTGTATTTTAAGTATGAAAAGTTTGGCCAGCATGTAAGAAATTGTTTGTGTGATGGGCGTGTGCCTGAAAAAGATCAGATTTTTAATGTGTATGATGATGATTTAGAACTGAAAATCCGTTGAAAGAGGTATGCATAATGATTTTAGATACACTTACAAAGTTTAATTACAGGCGGAAGATGTGGATGACGCCGGAACATCCTTTTTGTCTGCATGAGAGGAATTTTAAAGTTATGTATGGGGCTGGTATTATATTGCAGGCGCAGATGAATCAGAAGGTGAGCCCTCTTAATAACTATGAGCTTGAGCGTCTGTTAAAAGCAGGGCTAAAACTTGAAGCTTCAGATATTGCATGGGCAATGAGAAGTTCAGGGGAAAACGGTGTTGTTGTTGACTATCTTATTGATAATATTAAGACAGACAAAGAACGTGCAATTTTTATGCTGGATTTGATAAATGTGTCAATAAATGATGGTGAGATGACAGAAAGTGGAAAAGAATCTATAGAGCTGTTTGCAAAGATGTTTTATATGCCAAGTGAGAGGGTAAAGGTTTTGCAAAAATTTATAGAATATGCTCTTGAGGAGAATATTGAGGAATGCCAGAGATTTGCTGGAATTATTGGACAACAGATAAATAATATGGAAATATCAGATTTAAAGTATTATATAATGCAGCTTACTGAAAACAGTGAGTTTACACAGCAGATACTTAATGAAAAAAATTATTTCCGTATTCTTGACAGATGCACAATATACGAAGATATTGTTTTGAAAGATGGCATGAGTCTTGTAATTGATAACGCAGTAGTACGTGTATATGGCAATATTTCGCTTGAGGGAGGAGAACTGATTATTCAAAATTCTAAGATTGTAAGAAAATCAGGTAGCCATAGGGCGTGTATTAATATACACTCATCAAAAGGTATAGTTAAAGTGTTCTCAGTTGAAGTGGATTGTAGAAATTATGGAATGTTTATAAGAGCCGAAGAGGGTAGTGTTGATATCAGAAATTCAAGTATTTACAGGACAACCCGTGGAGCTGCAATACGTTTTTGGGGTAAAAATCTCAATGTTGAGGGTACTGATTTTTATGAATGCTATTCACCGGAAGATGGCGGTGCAATAATGGTACGTGGAGGTAAAGCTTCTATTAAAAAGTGCAGGTTTAAAGATTGCGAGGCAAAACGAGGTGGTGCTGTATATGGAGTTTCAGGTACTGTTATTAGTGAATGCAAGTTTTTAAGATGTAATGTGGCGGAGTATGGTGCAGCTGTTTTTTATTCTGGAATTGTAGGCAAAAATGCAGAGCAGCTTAAGTTTTATGACTGTCATCCAAAGGGGGCTGAGATTATACAGCATATAGCTGAAAGTAAGCCTATACGTATCAGCAGAGGTGATTTTCACATAACAGTGTCAACGATAGTTGACTGTCCGGTTTCAATAGAAAACGGTGGTGGTTTATTAGTTGAAAATGCAAATATATATCTGAATTATCCTATACACTGTTCAGGACGGCTTAATATGAAAAATGTTAAAGTTATGTGTAGCCACCTTGAAAGCGGAGATATGATTTATCTTGAAAATGCAAAAGAATGTAATATTTATCACTGTGAGCTTGATGGCATGTTAAAGACAGGTGGACTGAATATATTAAGCACAAGGATTGCAGTACATAAGTCACTTTTTAGGAATATGGGTGGAGGAAGAGCTATTTACAATGCATATCAACCTGAAATAACTGATTGTATATTTAATTTTTGTCAAAAGGGAGCAATTTACAGTCAGGGAGGAAAAATTGAAAGGTGTGTATTTATAAATTGCCGTGCAAAATGTGGTGCGGGAATACAGCTATATGGCATGAAGGGCAATGCGGTTATAGATACATGTAATTTCAGACGATGTGTTTCAGAATATGATGGTGGTGCAATTGATAAGGCAGTAAGTACAAAGGTTTTAAGATGTCTTTTTGAGGATTGCAAACCTAATAATATTTCGTAATAAAGTTTTTAATTGAAGGAGGTACAAAATACATGGCTTGGTATGATGAGGCAGTTTTTTATCACATTTATCCATTAGGACTTGCAGGTGCACCTAAGGAGAATACATATGGGGAGCCGGTGCATAGGCTGAATAATATTATTCCATGGATTTCACATATTAAGGAGATTGGCTGTAATGCTCTTTATATTGGACCGCTTTTTGAATCTGTGGGACATGGTTATGAAACAACAGATTATAAAAAGCTTGACAGCAGACTTGGTGATAATAATGATTTGAAAAATTTTGTTAAAGAGTGCCACAAACAGGGCATTAAGGTTATATTTGATGGTGTATTTAATCATACAGGACGTGACTTTTTCGTATTTCAGGATATTAAAAAGAACAGAGAAAGTTCGCAGTATAAAGACTGGTATTGTAATGTTTATTTTGGCGGCAATAATGAATATAACGATGGTTTTTCATATGAGAATTGGGGCGGATATAATCTTTTAGCTAAGATTAATCAAAGAAATCCTGCAGTGAAAGACTATATTTGTGATGTTATACGTTTCTGGGTTAGTGAATTTGATGTTGATGGCATACGTCTTGATGCAGCAGATGTGCTTGATTTTGATTATATGAAAGCACTGCGCCATACTGCAAATGAAGTAAAGCCTGATTTCTGGCTTATGGGTGAGGTTATACATGGTGATTATACACGCTGGGTAAATGGTGATACACTTCATTCAGTGACAAATTATAACCTGCATAAAGCATTGTATTCAGGGCATAATGACCATAATTACTTTGAAATAGCACATACGGTAAAACGCCTTTATGAGATGGGCGGCAATAAACCTGATGGTCTTAAACTTTATAATTTTGTTGATAACCATGATGTAGAACGTATTTATACTAAGCTTAATAATAAGGCACATTTTGTGCCAGTACATGTACTTATGTATACGCTTCCGGGAGTACCATCTATATACTATGGTTCAGAATTTGGAATTGAAGGAAGAAAAGAGAGATTTTCAGATGATTCGTTAAGACCTGCACTAAATCTTGAGGACTATAAAGATGCATTAAATAATAATGAATGTACCATACTTATAAGAAAACTGGGGCTTGCACGTCAGGCTTCAAATGCACTTTCATATGGTGCTTATAAAGAGCTTATGCTTACTAACCGTCAGTATGCATTTTCAAGAAGTACAGCAGATGAAACAGCAGTGATTACTGTCAATAATGATGACAGTGATTTTACAATGACACTGCCATGCGGACAGACAGCAGAATATATTGGCGCCATAACAGGTCAGAAAGTTTCTGTTCAAAATGGACAGATTTGTGTAAATTTAGCTGCAAATTCAGGTGAAATATGGCTGCCATGTACAAGTGAGCTGGAGAAATCTTTAAAAGCTGGTAATATTGTAAGAGTATCTGATGGAAATAAAACTGTTAAGACAGAAGCGGATTTAAACAAGACAAAAGCAGAAAAGGCTGAGAAAAATGAATTAGATTCAGGTAAGTTAAAAGCAGATAAAGCTGTCGAGAACGAAATAGCTTCAGAAAAAGCAGAAAATGATAAAAATGTTGAAATAAAAGCTCGGACAGGCAAAAATAGTAGTACAAATGAAACTTCTAAAAATAATACTAATACAAGTGAAACATCTGTCGGAGATACAGCAGCTTCCAGTGATAAAAGCTTTGAGGAAGGTAAGATTGCAGGACTTCAGGAGGCTATACTTGCTATAATGGAGAGGCATGGTAATGTAACAGAGCAGATGAAGAGAGATGTATATAATAATACACATCATGATTCGCTGATAACATGGGTAAAGAGTTTTTTTAATTGATAGGTATTTCTGGTTAACCCTAAAATCTTTGATTTTATATCTGATATTATTAGAAGTAAAGGAAAAGAGAGGTATCTGCCATGCAGCATATAAAACCAATACCAATAGGTATAGAATTTTATAAAGAAATGATAAATAAAGGATATTATTATGTAGATAAAACACTATTAATACGTGATTTACTTACACAAAAAAATAAAGTCACATTATTTACACGTCCAAGACGTTTTGGCAAGACATTAGCTCAAAGCATGTTAAAAACTTTTTTTGAAAAAGAAATCTTTAACAACGGCACAGTGGCAGATAACTCTATATATTTCCAGGGAAAAAAGATTATGGAAGAAGGAGAAGAATATCTGAAGCATATGGGGCAATATCCTGTAATATTCTTATCCTTAAAATCAGCAAAACAGCCAACGTATGAAATGGCATATGGCAGTATTATTGATGAAATATTTAATGAGTTTGACAGACATAGGTATGTACTTAATAGTGATGATATTACAGAAGAAATGAAGGAAAAATATATTTCTGTACTTAAAAGCAAAGCAGATAGAATTACATTTGCTAAGTCTATTGCGTTATTATCAAAATGTCTCAAAAAATACTATAAGCAGAAAGTAATTATACTTATTGATGAATATGACGTACCAATTGAAAATGCTTATTTTGCAGGGTTCTATGATGAAATGATATCTTTTATACGCTCTTTATTTGAGTCCGCATTAAAGACAAATGACAGTCTTGAGTTTGCTGTAGTAACAGGCTGCCTTCGCATTAGCAAAGAAAGTATATTTACAGGGCTTAACAACCTTGATATTGTATCTGTGCTTAATGAAAGCTATGCAGAATATTTTGGTTTTACACAACATGAAGTTGATACTTTTCTTGATGTTTACAATATAACTCAAAGGAGGGATGAGGTAAAAAACTGGTACAATGGCTATTTATTTGGAAATACAGAGGTTTATAATCCTTGGAGTGTAATAAACTATGTAAAAGATATTAT
>CAMWXG010000075.1 GCA_947178155.1 uncultured Lachnoclostridium sp. | reverse complement strand
ATATATATTATACATTCATAATAAATATTTTGCAACTATAAAGTTATTTTTTACACTCATGTCAAATTAGAGGATTTTTGGCATGATTTTTGCCAAAAGTACGAGTTTTGTAACGCCATTTGGCATGATTTTTGAAAAAAATCATGCCAAATGTGTGTATTCAGCGCTCAAAGCACTGCTTGTTACTGGTAGCGAAGAGAACAGTAACACTATAAAAGTTCTTTTAGTATAGTATTAATCATTGCAGGATCAGCTTTACCTTGTGTTGCTTTCATAGTTTGTCCTACAAGAAATCCTATTGCTTTCTTTTTTCCATTATTATAATCTTCTACTGACTGTGGATTATCTTCTATAACTTTTTTAATTGTTTCTCTTAATGCACCATCATCAGCCACTGTTTTAAGTCCATTCTCTTCGACATACTGCTCTGGATTGATATCATCTGAAAATATTTTTTCAAATACTTCTTTTGCTACAGAGCTATTAATTGCCCTGGATTCAGTAAGTTCAATCAATTTTGCAAGGTTTTTGGGTGAAAACTTAATCTGCTCCGGTTCCATATTATTTTCTTTTAAAAGGCGCATAGTTTCACCCATAAGCCAGTTTGAGGCTTTTTTGGGATTGTTGCATATAGCAGTTGTTGCTTCAAATATATCAGCCAGATGTTTATTTCCTGTAATAATATCTGCATCATAATCAGGTATATTATATTCCTTTTTATAACGTATAAGTTTTTCATCACGAAATTCCGGCTGTGAACCTTTAATCTCATCAAGCCATTCATCGCTTATAATTACAGGTACAAGATCTGGTTCTGGAAAATAACGATAATCCTGTGCATCTTCTTTTGAACGCATTGCATATGAATATTCTTTATTGTCATCCCAGCGTCTTGTTTCCTGCACAACTTTTTCACCAGCTTCTATTATATCAATCTGACGTTCCTTTTCTGCTTCAATAGCCCTTGCAATAGCTTTAAATGAGTTAAGGTTTTTCATTTCTGTACGTGTACCAAATTCAGAAGCACCCACTTCTCTTATAGACAAATTGACATCTGCACGCATTGAACCCTCTTGAAGTTTACAGTCAGAAGCACCGAGATATTGTATAATAAGACGCAGTTTCTCAAGATATGCAATTACTTCATCTGCTGAACGCATATCAGGTTCAGATACTATTTCTATAAGAGGAACACCTGAACGGTTGAAATCTACAAGCGAATTTTCACCCCACTCGTCATGTACAAGTTTTCCTGCATCTTCCTCCATATGAATTTCATGTATGCCTATATTTTTAGTTCCGTCTTTTGTGCTAATTTCAATAGAACCATCACGGCAAATTGGCAGATAAAGCTGCGATATCTGATAATTTTGTGGATTATCAGGATAAAAATAATTCTTGCGGTCAAACTTACAGTTTTTTGTAATATTACAATTAGTTGCAAGCCCTACTGCAACTGCATATTCAACTACTTTTTTATTTAATACTGGAAGTGAACCGGGCATACCTGTGCAAACAGGGCATGTATGGGTATTTGGAGCACCACCGAACTCTGTAGAACATGAGCAGAAAATTTTTGTTTTAGTAGCAAGTTCTACATGCACTTCAAGTCCAATAACTGTCTCATACTGTTTCATATTGTTTTCATTCCTTTCATATTTCTCAAAATGGCGGACAAGCCATCACGAACAATTCATAAAATACGTGTAACCATTCTGCATAAAACCGTTGCAGAATAAAGCACATTGTTGATTTAGAGTTTCTTCTCACACTTTTCAAAAGAATATGCAGCACGTATTATATTTTTCTCTTTAAAACAGTCACCTATAAGCTGCAGACCTATAGGAAGCCCTTTACAGTCAAGTCCACATGGTACACTTATTCCAGGCAGTCCTGCGAGATTAACAGATATAGTATATATGTCTCCAAGGTACATTTTAAGCGGATCACTTAAACTTTCTCCCAACTTTGGCGCTGTTGTTGGAGCTGCAGGTCCAAGTATTACATCATATTTAGCAAATGCTTCATCAAATGCCTTTTTAATAAGTGCCTTTGTTCGTAATGCTTTAAGGTAATATGCATCATAATAGCCTGAACTAAGTACAAATGAGCCAAGCATTATTCTTCTTTTAACTTCTGCTCCGAACCCCTCTGAACGTGTTTTTTTATACATATTATGGAGTCCGTTGTAGTCTTGTGTACGATATCCATATTTTACGCCATCAAAACGTGCAAGATTTGAACTTGCTTCTGCACATGCAATTACATAATATGCTGGAATTGCATAATCAACAAGATCTAAGTCAAATTCTTCAAGAATTGCTCCTTTTTTTTCAAGCTCCTTAGCAGCATTTAAAACTGCTTCTTTAACTTCTGGATCAAGTCCTTCACCAAAATATCCCTTTGGTATGCCTATTTTCATTCCCTTTACATCATCTACAAGGGCTGATGTAAAATCAATATCATCTCTTTTTATTGATGTAGAATCTTTTTTGTCATGTGATGATATAATTTCAAGTACAGTAGCACAATCAGTAACATCTTTTGCTATAGGACCTATCTGGTCAAGAGAAGAACCATAAGCAATCAATCCATAACGTGATACTGTTCCATATGTTGGCTTAATACCTGTAACACCGCAAAAAGAACTTGGCTGTCTAATAGAGCCGCCTGTATCAGAACCAAGAGCATATGAACATTCCTCTGCGGCAATTACTGCACAAGAGCCGCCTGAAGAACCGCCTGGAACATGTTCTGTATTCCATGGATTTTTAGTTGCACCATAAGCAGAAGTCTCTGTTGTACTTCCCATTGCAAACTCGTCCATATTTGTTTTTCCAATAATAACAGCACCGGCTTTTTCAAGATTTATAACAGCTTCGGCTGTGTATGAAGGCTTAAAATTGCCTAAAATCTTTGAACTACATGTAGTAAGCATGTCTTTGGTACACATATTATCCTTAATAGCAACAGGTACACCGGCAATAGGACTTAATATATTGCCCTCATCAATATCTTTCTGAACTTTTTCTGCCCTTTTAAGTGCATTTTCTCTGTCAACGGTTACAAAACCATTAATACTGCTTTCCTTAGCATCAATGGCATCAAGAGCAGCATTTGCTGCTTCAATCACAGATATTTCTCTATTTTTTATCTTTTCCCCAAGCTGTACAGCCGTAAGAGACATTAAAGACATAATTAACCTCCTGTTTTATACTTTATATAAAATTGCTGTAATTATAGTGATATTAAGAAGAATTTTAAAAAATTCTTCTATACGATGGTCTTAGGTACAACTAAACAATCTTCTTTTCGTTCAGGAGCATTTAAGAGTACTGCTTCTCTCCCATCATTATTAACTACGGCATCTTCCCTAAAGACATTGTTTACAGGAAATACATGCGACATAGGTTCTACTCCTGTAGTATCAAGCTCATTAAGCTTGTCTATATAATCAAGCATTTCTCCCATATCTTTTTTTGCACGCTCTTTTTCCTCATCATTTAACTCAAGTTTTGCAAGAATACCTACATATTCAATTGTTTCATCTGAAATAATATTTGACATAACTTCCCTCCTGTTTCTTTGTTATATTTAACAAATCTTTTCAAGCAATATATGATGAAAGAACGCTATATCTCTAAAAGTTGGTATCTCTTCTGCCCTGCTTTCCAAATTAAACATTCTTTCCTGCCAATTTTTTTCTTCTTTAAACTCATTTCTTTGAAGTCCAAAAAATATTCTTACTCCATATTTATTCTTAACAATAAATTTTTCTGCTATATAACCTGCTAAATCATCATAACTGTATTCATTAATTGTTCCAAAATTAGCAGATACATCATTTTCACCAGAAAGTATTTTGGCTGCCAGTTCCAAATCGTTTTCAAATACTGCCTTTTGCATAATCTTTCCTAAGTTATTATGCTTAACTATTGACAATTCTCCTTCATTATTAAGCAGTCGGTAAAACTCTGACAATATTTCTTCACGATTTTCTACATACTCTAATACATTATGGCATATTATAACATCAAAAGAAGCATCAGAAAATTTTTGAAGTTCTCCAAGGCTTCCAACAAGCTGCCTATAATCATTGCTACATATTCTATGAGCTAGCATATCCTGATTAGGTTCTACTGCTGTAACATAATTACCGGCAGCTAAATAGTCCGCTGTAAAACCGAAACCGCTGCCAAAGTCAAGTATTCGTTTTCCTTCATATTTTAAATGATTCCATATGAGTTTATAAAACAACTGTCCCCATGGGGCATTTATTGTATTCAAATATCCTTGTATATTGATTTGTGTTGACATTTTATCTCCTATATTTTTAATTATACTTAAACTTTAATATTGCCAATGCAGACTGGATACATTGGCAATATTAAAGTTTCTTACACACTTTTTAACCAAACAATCCAGTAAAAAAGTCTTTTACAGCATTAAATATATTTGAAAAGAAATTCCCTACCTTTTGTGCAAGACCGCTTGTATCAACCTTTGAAAAGTCTAATCCCTTTTCTTTAAGTTTTTCATACAATTCTGATGCCTGCTCTTTAATTGCGTCTACATCTATATCAACTTCTGATACTTTCATAAGCATATCGGTAAGTTTTTGCACATCATCATCTTCTAAAGTTATACCAAGAGTCCTTGCACATGCTTCAAGGGCATCACGTATATCAGTCTCAGAAGATAACTGTTCTTCAAAAATCTTTTGTTTCGCCGCAGCTACAAGTTCAACTACTTTTTCATTGTCGCCAACACTTTCAGCTACTTCTGCTGTTGTAACAAGCTCATCTGTAGCAATATCCATAACATCTTCAGTAATTTCTTTGTTGGTCATAACAGAATATGCCTTCATAGCACCTACAAGCGCAGAAGTTCCTGATATATTAAATGGTGCTGCTACTGTAACCTGTGCATCACTAAGTCCTGCTGTAATAAGTGCATTACAATACATACCTGATGTACAGTAGTTGACATTTGTAGTAGAAACTCTTATCCCGCTGCCTTCCTCGGTTTTTATTACCATAACAGATGAAAGTGCCCTGCTTCCTATTATTGATGCATCAAGGTAATCGCCAAGATAATCATGTTCATCTTGATTTGTTATTTCAATAGTTTTATAGTCTGAAAGTGAATCTTCAGTAAGCCCAAATATACCAAGAACTGTAGCTTTTTCATTTGCTTTAAGGTCTGCGCCAAATGCAATATAACGTTCATATTCAGTATCAGCATCTTCAACATCTACTGGTACCTCATCAGCATATACATATGCAGGGGTTTGCACAGCTCCTCCAAATATAAGAGCTGCGCTTAATGCAACACATGTACTCAGCTTAATACATAAAATTTTATTAAAGATTTTTTTCATAATAATCCCCCACAGGCGAAAATTTATAATCTGAATATTTTGCTGGAATTTCTATGCCTTGTTAATACGTTCCATAGCTTTTTTTGTATTCTCAAGACTTCCAAACGCTGTCAGTCTGAAATAGCCTTCACCACTTGGGCCAAAACCTGAACCAGGTGTTCCCACTATATTTAATTCATTAAGAAGATAATCAAAGAAATCCCATGATGTCATCTTTTCAGGAGTTTTAAGCCATATATAAGGAGCATCAACTCCACCGTATATTTCATAACCGGCTGTTTCTAATCCCTCTCTTATTATTTTCGCATTATTCATATAATATGCAATCTGCTCTTTAGTCTGCTTCTTTCCTTCTTCTGTATATACTGCTGCACCTGCCGCCTGTATAATATATGGTGCACCATTAAATTTAGTTCCATGACGTCTTGCCCATAAACTATGAAGCGTCACATCACCACATTTAAGCTCTTTTGGAATAACAGTAAAGCCAAGACGTGTACCAGTAAATCCTGCATTTTTGGAAAAGCTTCGTATCTCTATTGCACACCCCTTTGCACCATTACATTCATATATTGAATGTGGAACATCAGGTGTTGAAATGTATGCTTCATATGCAGCATCATATATAATTACAGCACCGACTTTTAATGCATAATCCACCCATTCCTGAAGTTTATCTTTTGAAATAGTAGTTCCTGTAGGATTATTAGGAAAACATAGGTAAATAATGTCTGGTGTATCACTTGGAATTTCAGGAGAAAAATCATTTTCACGAGTGCAAGGCATATAAATTACATTTGACCACTTTTCAGTATCAGTATTATACTCACCTGTTCTACCTGCCATTGCATTAGTATCAACATATACAGGATAAACAGGATCACACACAGCAATTTTATTGTCTTGTGCAAAAATGTCTCCAATATTTCCAGAATCACTCTTTGCACCATCGCTTATAAATATTTCATCAGCAGATATATCACACCCACGAGCTTTATAATCATTTTCTACAATAACATTGCGTAAAAACTCATAGCCAAGGTCTGGTGCATAACCCTTAAATGTTTTCTTATCTGCCATCTCATCTACCGCACTGTGAAGTCTTTCAATAACAGCGGGTGCAAGAGGAAGCGTTACATCACCAATTCCAAGACGTATAATATTATCAGCTTTGTCAGGATTTGCATCACAATATGCTGCAACTTTTTTCGCAATTGTAGAAAAAAGATAACTTCCTGGTAATTTAAGATAATTGTCATTAATTTTAATCATTATGTTTAAACCTGCCTTTCATGTCATTTATATTTATTTATAATTAGAAACATTTTCAGTCGTGACCTTCTCAAATGGCACATAAATATATTTATTATCATCTGAAGCACCTTCGATATCACTGATTGACTTGCCCTGTGCAAGTGCTACTGCGGCTTTAATTGCATATTCTCCCTGTCCTTTAGCAGGCTGCATTACGGTAAATACCATATCACCAGCACTTATTGAATTACATCCTTCAGAAGTAGCATCTACGCCAAGTACAGGCATTGAAGAAGGTGAAATATTATTTTCTTTCATTGACTCAATTACACCCAGAGCCATTGTATCATTGTTGCATGCAACAAAATCACATTGTTGATTTGTTGTAAGAAATGTATTAAACATATCTTTTGCAATAGCCTGATCCCAGTCAGCCGTATCTTTAAATACTATATTTACATTTTTTCCTGATTCCATAAGTTCTTTTATAAGCGAATTAGTTCTTGCACTTGTTGCTGAATGTCCAAGCTCACCCTGCATAATTACTACATTTATTTCACTTTTATTTGAACCTTTATCAAGAATATACTCTGCCTGATATCTGCCGGCATCTTCATCATTTGAGCCGACATATACATATTTATTGGCTTTAAGCCTCTTATCTTCCGGACAACTGTTAAAAAATACAATAGGAATGTCACCAGCAAGGTCTTCTAGCTCTAAAGCAGTATCAGTATTAACTGGGTTGCAAAGTATTACATCATACCCTTCTGCAGCTGCATTTTTTATATGTTGTACCTGTGTTTCAAGTACACCTCCTGCGTCTTCTGAAATTATTTCAACGCCCTGCTTTTCAGCTTCTTCAAGTGCTGCATTTACAAGTGAAGTCCTAAAAGCATCTGCCTGTGACAGTGTAAGATATATTCTAATTTTACCATTACTGCTTCCGGTATTTGATGTACTGCCCGTACATCCTGAAACCATACACAGACATAGTACGCATATAAACAATAATTTTATCTTCTTCATATACCACATTCCTTTCTGTCATTTTAATTAACCATACCTTTTGCTGGTCTGCTTTTTCGGTAGCATAGTCGGAAAAGCCTTAACGTAGCCCAATACGCCTATGTTTTTTCACCTGTACTCTCTAAAAAGCATACTCATCAAAAGATAAGGTAATTAAATTGAGTTACACTAAATTTTAAATGTATTGACTTGTTGTGACAACTTTTCAGATGTTTCAGCAAGATGCTTTGACTCATCTGCAACTCCATGACTGTTATCTGAAATGGAGTTGGCATGAATTACCATATTTTCAGAAGTTGCAAGTATCTCGTCTGAACTTGCTGCCTGTTCCTCTGAGATTGCCGCAACAGTAGTTGCAACTTCATCTACCTCTCCTACTTTGTTAATCATATATGCAATCATATCATTTGTTTCCTCAATATTTTTATAAATAAGGTCAAATGTCTCTACAGCGGCATATATAAGCTGACTGCTTTCATCAATATTCTTTGAACTTTCTCCTGCCTGATTTACTGCATCTGAAACAAGTTCCCTTATCTCATCAATAAGAGTCGTAATATTAGAAACTGATGCTGTACTGTTAGAAGCAAGCTGTCCTATCTGACCTGCTACAACAGCAAAGCCTTTGCCCATTTCTCCAGCTCTTGCCGCTTCAATAGATGCATTAAGTGAGAGAAGATTAGTTTCTTCAGCAATATCTCCTATAAGTGCAACAATCTTTGTAATTTCATCAGATGCTTCGCCAACTTTATCAACTGCACTGTTTAACTTGCTAATTGATTCACTTATTTCATTCATGGCTTTGCCGATTTTTTGCATGTCAGTACGGCCTTTTGTTGAAATATCAACAGTTTCCTGCATCTTTTTATCAACATGCTCACTATTTTCATGTGTATCAGAAACAACCATTGCAAGTTTTGTAGCATTTTCTGCAATCTCATTAACAGATATTGACAACTGGTCAACAGTGGTATTTAGCTCTGACATAGAAGTTGCCTGTGTCTGCGCAGAACCATATAATTCAGAAGAAATACTGTCACTCCTCCATGCCTGCTCATTAAGCTTATCAGAAATTGTATGTATATCATGAAGCATTTGTCTCATAGAAGATGTAAATTTCTTAACACTTTGTCCCATCATTGCGATTTCATCATTGCCATTTGAATCAATCTCAACAGTAAAGTCTCCTGATGACATAGTAAGTATTGAACTAGTAAGTTTTTTAACAGGACGTATAATCATATGAACTACCCTGATAATAAGTAAGCAAAGGATAAGAATTGCAACAGCACCTATTAATATCATAACATTTCTAAGAAGAGTTATCTTAGATAATATAAGAGATTCTGGTACATATGAAACAAGTTCCCAGTTTGTGCCATCGATTTCTTCAAATACTGTCATATTTCCATTAACAGAACAGAAATCAAAATCACCAGCATTAAACTTATCAGCAAGTGAAGACATATATTTATCTCCATTTGCTCCAAGCTGTGTTGAGATAAGCTCTGAATTTCTATGGGCAATTATTTCATTTGTATATTTATTTACAAGAAATGCTTGTGCGCCCTCCATATCTATAAACGAATTTACTATAATAGAAATCTTATCAATAGACAAATCCGCTGATATAACCTTAAGTTTGCCAGAACTATCTTTTAAGATTCCTGATGCACTGACTACATTAACACCATTATCATTTTGGTAAGAATCTGTATATGCCATATTTTGTCTTGTAATTCCCTGCTTAAACCATATTGAATCTGCCACATTGCCAGCTGTAAGGTCAGACTGTGATGCTTTCATTAAATTTCCGTCAGCATCTGCAATATACAATCCATTTGTAAAATTGGAATTAAATCCATAATAACTGTCAAGCATAGCCTGTAATTGTTCTTCGTCAGGATTTGTACTTTCAATAGTCCTTTTAGCCATCTTAAATGAAGCAAGGTTCTCATTCATCCATGCCTCAATCTGATTAGCCTGATTGTCTACAGAAAGCTCAAGCAAATCATGTGAAGTCGATTCAAGAAGTTCCTTTGAAACCTTGTAAGAAGAAATTACAAGTATACCTACCATAAGAACCACTACAGGTATAATAATACATAAAAGCTTCCATTTAATCGAAAACATTTTTGGTGTGACTGTTTTATTATCTTGTTTTTCTTTCCCCATAGATACCTCCCCATTTTCTTTTATTTATATTAATACAAATTTAATATATGGTAATAAATATATTTCTATTATACAACCACTTACACGACACAGTCAAGTTGATGTAATAGTAAATTGTAAATGTCTAAAAATATACACAATCTGAAATTCCTTCAAGCAAAGTATACATATCTTGCCCGATTTTATCATCGTAATATTTTTTTATTTCAAGTGTTTTATTCCATCTTTCTACTGTAAAAGGAAACACACCATATCTCAGTGTTGTATCAACAAATCTCTTTTCTAAAAAGCAATATCCATAGTAATCTGCTAGAGAATCACATAAAATTATAAGTTTGTCGTAGTCATCATATATAATATCATTTAAATAATTCTTTATGTAATCTCTTTCTGTATCTTCTAAATCATCTTTTGATATATCAATATCTATATCTTTAACAGGAAAGGAATGTGTCAAACAAATTCTTGCAATTTCATCCCAGCCTAATTCTTTTGTATATTTGTATCCTTCCCATATATGACGTTTCCCTACATATCCTACACGTCTACCAATATCATGCAATAATCCTAAAATATATGCCTTATTTTCGTCCATATTTTTTACTTTTTTTGCAATTAGAAAAGATGCTTTTGCTACATTTTCAGAATGAGCCACCCATCTTCCCGGATTCATAGACTCTGCTTCTCTTAATTTTTCGTATGCTTCTTCCAATGTTGGAATCATATGTATACCCCTCTTTCTTAATTTTAAATGCCGTTTTTTAATACACAGACATTAAATACAATCACTACAAATCAAATAACCCCTTAATCTCTTCATCCGTAAGTCTATTAATAAATACTTCTTCTGCTTCTATTATAGAATCAGAAAGCATTTTCTTTCTTTTTTGCAATTCATATATTTTTTCTTCAATAGAATCCTTTGTTACATATTTTATAACATGAACATTTTTCTTCTGACCTATACGATAAGCCCTGTCTGTTGCCTGCTCTTCTACTGCCGGATTCCACCATGGATCAAAGTGTATAATAGTGTCTGCTCCTGTAAGATTAAGTCCTGTTCCACCTGCTTTTAATGATATTAAAAATACTTTTATACTGCCCTGATTAAATTCTTTTACATACTGTCTGCGGTCGTCAGGTTTTGTTGAACCTGAAAGATAAAAAAACTGTATGTTATTATCTTTCAATGTGTCTGCAATTATTGAAAGCATTGATGTAAACTGGGAAAATATTAATACACTGTGACCGCCATCCAATATGTCAGGGAGCTGTTCCATAAGAAGGTCAAGTTTTCCGCTCCCTCCTGTATAATTATCTACAAATGTTGCAGGATGGCAGCATATTTGTCTTAATCTTGTAAGAGCGGCAAGTACATGTATTCTGTCATTTCCGTTTTCAAGACTTTTATTTTCCCTAAATTCAGTTTGTATTCGTGACAAATATGAAATATAAATTTTTTGCTGTTTTTTTGTCATATATGCCATTCTTCTTGATTCCGTTTTATCAGGCAAATCTTCTAACACTTCTTTTTTCATTCTTCTAAGTATAAATGGCTGTATACGAAGCTTTAGCTCTTCCATTCTGTTTTTATTATTGTCATTTAATATCGGTTTTTCATAGTAGTTAGAAAACCATGAATGTTTTCCAAGAAATCCCGGCATTATATAGTCAAATATTGACCAAAGCTCTGAAAGCGTATTTTCAATAGGTGTGCCTGTAAGTGCAAATTTATGTGCTGCTCTAACTGCTTTAACAGCTTTTGCACCAATTGAAGCCGGGTTTTTAATAAACTGTGCCTCATCTATAAACATTATATCAAAATTTATTTTTTTATAATTTTCCATATCCCTGCGTATAAGTGGATATGTTGTAATCCAAACGTCAAATTCTTCACGGCGGTTTAATAAATCTTCCCGTTCTTTTATACTTCCTGATATTACACATGTTCTTATAGAGGGTGCAAATTTAAAAAATTCCTCCTGCCAATTATATGAAAGTGATGTAGGACATACTATTAATGATTTTTTAACATTACCAGAGCATATATATACTATAGCCTGCAAAGTCTTTCCAAGTCCCATATCATCTGCAAGTATTCCGCCAAAATCATATTTTTCAAGTGTTTTAAGCCATTGGTAGCCTGTCTTTTGATAATTTCTTAAAGCTGCATTAATACCTTCTGGTATATCCCAAACAACAGTTTCAGGATTTCTTATATCATTTATAAGTTCTTTAAAATTTTCTGATTTTTTTATATTACTGTTTTTTGGAAAAATATCATCAATATACAGTGCCAAAGTGCGATTTATATTAAGAGTTCCATTGTCAGAAAGCTCTCCATTTTGCATAAGTAATTTTAATGCTTTTATATTTTTATCATCGCTATCAAGATTAATAAATTCTCCGCTTTTTAATCTATAATATTTTTTCTTCATTTTGTATTTATTTAAAATTTTTTTAAACATTTCATTTTGTATAGCGTTTATTATGTT
>CAMWXG010000074.1 GCA_947178155.1 uncultured Lachnoclostridium sp. | reverse complement strand
TGCAAAAAGCTTTAAATCCTTTAAAATTGACAGAGCAAATAAAATTTGTGCAATTTGATTATAATGTAATGAAATAAGTGTTGCAATAAAGTTTATTTATTTTAGATTTTTTAGGATTGATTTTATTGTAGTAAAAAATTCTTGTATGTTAGCTTATTGACTAAATTTTTATTGACAACAGACTGATATATAATATAGTATATAGAGCATATAGCAATTTGCGTATGGGCACGAGTTAATATGCTGGTAAGTATACAATAACAAAAATAGACTATAAGTAAAATAATGAAATAAGGAGGGAGTTGTCATATGGGCAATATAACAAACGAAACATTGAAATTTGATTATGATGAGGAAAATTTTATAGGGAGTTAAGCCTGTATCTATGTCTTGAAGCACCAAACATTTTGCACTTCGTGTTGATACATTTTGCTTTGTGAAGTATTTTTAGTATTTGTGCACGTGTAAACATAAAAACCTTATTTCTATACTGTCTTCTGGCTTTCTTACTTAAAATAAATTTATTCGTGGATACTTTTTATTCATTTGAAGGTATTCTATAATCATTCTTCCTTTTCCTTAATTATAACAGAGAACTTGATAAATTACACTATAATTTTGTACATAATTCGCGATGTTTATTTACACATTATACATTTTTATATATAATGTACTTTGTGCTTTATAACAATTTATAAGGAGGAGGTTAATGGAAGGTAAACAAAAGGAGAATTATACAACACATGGTATATTAAGCAATTTTGGGTTTATGCTTAGAGAACAATGGACATTTGAAAAAAAGCCAATATTTGTATGGTTCTTATGTATCTTGTCCGATTTAGTAGTTTCGTTATTAGGTATATATTTTCCAAAAGTGGTATTAGATTCCATAGGAAAGTCAATTTCTAGTAGTGAATTTTTATTACGTATTAGTAGTTTAACTGTTGTATTGATGATTTTTCAATATGTAAGCTTTTTTTCTGAACAAAGCGTGATTATTGGAGCAACTCGAATTTTAAATATGCGTTTTTACATAGGTAAAGATTGGAAGTCTTTGGACATGGATTATGGTATTGCAATGTCCAAAGAGGGGAAGATGAGGATTGAAAAGGCACATAGTTCTATAAACAGAAACGTATATGTTAACATGGCATCTTATTATATTAATCTTGTAGAGTTTCTAAAAAGTATATTGGGACTCATTTCATTTAGTACTGTTATTTTATTATTAAATCCAATTGTAATCTTAATCCTTCTTGTCACATATCTGCTAGATGGGATTGTCTCAATTAAAATACAGCAATGGGAGATTAGCGTAAAAGAAGAGAGAGCAGTTGTAAATCGATGTCTGGGTTATGTGTTAGATGACATTAGCAATTCACTTATGGCAAAAGATATTAAGATTTACAAAATGATGAATTGGATTAATGCCAATACAAGCAAATATATCAATGAATACAAGCAACTCGAACAAAGAGTACAGAGAAAATATACAATACAGCGGTTGATTGAAGCTGTATTGATTTTTGTGCGTAATGGAGGAGCATATCTTTATTTAATATGGAAAATGTTTCATTCAGATATGACAATAGGTGATTTTACATTGTATTTCGGAGCAATTACAGGCTTTGGTCAATGGTTGAGTCAGATTGTAGAAAGAATTAGCAGTTTATCTAATGCTAATTATCGTGTGGATGATTATCGCTATTTAGTTGAGATGAAGGATCATATGAAGAGAGAGGGCGGCGTTGCGATCCCAGATGTGAAAGCTCCATGCGAGTTACGATTTGAGGATGTAAGTTTTCAATATGATGACAGTGAGCATATTATCCTAAATCATATCAATTTAACAATACATAAAGGTGAGAAACTTGCGGTTGTGGGTAATAATGGGGTGGGTAAAACTACATTAATCAAGCTGGCATGTGGTTTGTTAGAGCCGACATCCGGAAGGATTCTGTTCAATGGAATTGATATACGTAAATTCAATCGTGATGATTATTACAAGTTGATAAGCGCATCATTTCAGAATGTATGTCTTCTCCCAATGAGTATAGCAATGAATGTTGGATATGATAATAATACCAAAATAGACAGAGAAAAATTGAATGAAGCAATCACTTTGTCTGGACTGAAAGAAAAGATTGCATCTTTACCAAATGGCATGGATACAGAATTAGTGCCATCTGTTGTTGATGGTGGAATTAATCTATCTGGCGGAGAAATGCAGAAGTTAATGCTGGCGCGTGCAATCTATAAAGAAGCTCCTTTGATTATACTGGATGAACCGACTGCTGCATTAGATCCAATTGCAGAACAGGAGATGTACTTGAAATATAATGACTTAACGAAAAATCGTACTGCAATCTATATTTCACATAGATTGTCGTCGACCAGATTCTGTGATCGTATCATACTGTTAGATCAGGGAACGATTGCTGAGATTGGAAGCCATGAGGAATTAATGAAATTATCAGGGAAATATAAAGAATTATTTGAAATACAAAGCCAATACTATAAGAGTGATATGGAGGAGGAGAAGCGTGAAAAGAAAAAAAGAGACAAAAGATAGTTTTTCAGAAAACATTAGCTTAATTAAACGTGCATTGTCCATCATATCAGAATTAACACCAAATAGGTTGAAAATTGATGTAATAAAAGCGGTCGTTGATGCCTTAACTCCTTATATTGCAATCTGTATGTCTGCTCTTATTATTGATGAATTGGCAGGAAAAAAAGAGCCTTCAGTACAGCGTCTTATCTATTATGTAATTATTACAACAGGAGGAACGCTATTTTTTCATATTATATCTGCTATATTGCAACAAAAGATTACGATTATGAATGGAGTATTTAATCAAGAGCTAAAAAAATACCTGAACAATATTAAGTTGAATTTGGATTACGACAAAATGGAGGATACAAAATATAATGAACTGCATTCCAAAATAGTAGGTTCTATGTTTATGACAAATGGAGGTATTACAAGCGTAGTGGATTTACTTACAAGTTTGATAACCAGTAGTATTGCTTGTATTACAGCAGTGATTATTATTACAAGAGTGTTTGTGAAGACGACAGGTGAAGCCAGTCAGCTATTTTCTTTTGGTATTGGTTTATTATATGCCATAATTATTATTGGTTGTATTGCAATAACAGTAAGAAATTCCAGAAAAGAAAGCAAAGAAGAGTTTGGTCTTTATCAAAACTGTGCAACAAACCGCTATATTGATTATTATCATTTTAATTATATGGAAGATGATAAAGCGGCGAAAGATATACATATCTTTAACCAGAGAGATTTAATTATTGGTGAGATTCGTGATAAAGCGCGTAAACCATGGATGAATATCTTAATTAGAAGAGCTAGATTATATCAAATATATTTTGGGTCAAATATAATTATATCAACATTTATCGGAGGACTTACATATGTTGTCATCGGTTTAAGGGCACTCAAAGGCTATATAAGTTTAGGTAATGTATCACAAAGTTATTCATCAATTGTAATTCTGATTTCATCAATACAGAATTTTTTTGTTTCTATGTCACAAATCATCAGCAACAATGAGTATCTTAAAGTTTTGTATGAATATATCGATTTTGCAGGAGTATCTTCACAAGGGGAAATTATCCCAAAAGAGCATAATGGCTGGGAAATTGAGTTTCACAATGTGAGTTTTAAGTATCCTTCATCAGAGGAATATACATTAAAGAATGTATCTTTTAGAATCACATCAAATAGCCAGACTGCTATTGTAGGAGTAAATGGTTCTGGAAAGACCACAATGATTAAATTGTTATGTGGATTTTATAAGCCTCAAGAGGGATATATAACTTTAAATGGATTTAAAATTGAAGATTATGACAGGGATGCATATCTTGATTTATTTTCTGTTGTATTTCAGGATTTTAAAATCTTCGCATTTCCAATAGGTGAAAATGTTGCTGCATCTACTCAGTATGATGAAAAGAGAGTATGGCAGGCATTAAAGACAGCAGGGATTGATAAGAAAACTGAAAGTTTATCTAATAAATTGAATCATTACATTTATAAGAATATAGATGTAGAAGGTACAGATATATCTGGAGGAGAAGAGCAAAAGCTTGCAATTGCAAGAGCGTTTTACAAGGATGCACCATTCATTATATTTGATGAGCCAACAGCAGCACTTGATCCGGTTGCTGAAGCTGAGATTTATACAAAATTTAATCAGATTGTTGGGGACAAGGCTGCTGTGTTTATTTCACATAGATTATCATCTTGTAGATTTTGTGAAAGAATCTTTGTTTTTGATAAAGGAGAAATTGTTCAGAGGGGAACTCATGATGATCTTTTGAAAGATAGCAATGGAAAGTATTTTGAATTGTGGAACGCTCAGGCACAATATTATCAATAATGTTAGGAAAATAACCGCCATTGCTTATAGTAATGGCGGTATAATATAAATATTATTTAACATGTTCTTCTATAATACAGCTATGTTTCTTTGTTTTTTTATCATAGCTGATGCCAACGAGTAAGATTTTTCCGCTATAATTTTCAAGTGCCTGTGTATAGTGTTTTTCTTTTATCTGCTGTATTGCAGTATATGCATTTTTATCATATTTTAATTCTATTACAAGTGCAGGTTTATCTACTTTTTTATATGGCAGAAATACGATATCTGCAAAACCACGACCTGTTGGCAGTTCTCTTAACATGAGATAATATTTTTTTGCACTATAATATGCAAGGTTTATTGCACAGCTCATTGAGTTTTCATCATTGTATGTTAATACGGATGATACTTCTGTATGTGCCCTGTCAAGTGCATTTGCTACATTATCTGCTTTACAGGTTAAGGTGTCTTCAATCAGTATGTCTGATGCTTTTAAGACTTTCATTAAATCTTGCCATCCGCTTACGGTCATTGCGCTTTCGAATTCCTCAGCAATCTCTTTATTTGGGATAAAAACTTCATGTGTTTTTTCATCATAAGCAAGATATCCTAAATGTATCAAGAGAGTGAGAACATCATCTTTTGTCTGGAAGGTTTTCATATCATTCCGAAATGTTTTTGTATTTATTTCAATATGTTCTTTTCCAAGCAGGGATATGACAGATTCACGAAGTCCGTCATAATTCATGTCAATATATATTTTTAAAGCTTCATATGTTTCTGTACTTGTCCAGTAATTAGAGCAATGTCCAGAGAGCAGTGACTCTACAACAGCTTTCGGATTGTATATGTGTGTGAATTTGATAAACGAATAGCCATCATACCACTGGCTTATTTCATTAAAATCCATATTAAATTTTTGACAAAGTTCCAAAACTTCTGTTTTTGTAAAGCCTACATATTCTTCAAGCTGCATTGGGTTGGTCATGGAAAATTCACGAAACATATTTAAAGCAGAATGTGTTCCGTACTTTTTTACAGGGAGGATTCCTGTAATGTAAGCTAGAGCTACATAAGCTTGATCTTTTAGCAGATTTTGCAAAAAATCAAGATATTGTTTTTGAAGCTCATCTGCCTCTGGTTTTTCTCGCATTATGCAGTCCCATTCATCAATAAGAAATACAAATGGTTTATCAGTTTTTGCATAAATCTTTCGTAAAACGACAGATAGCTTTATATCGTTGCTTTTAAGTAATTCTTTATATTCATCGTGCAGCTCTTCAATTACAACCTGCTCTAAATAATCTGTCATTTTTTCAATGCCTGCTTCATATAAAAATTGTTTCATATTTAAAAAGATTACATTGTACTTATTAATATGTTCATGATAACTGATATTCTTTGATATTTTATATCCAGTAAACATTTCTTTTGAATTGCAGCCGTTGCTGTAGTAGGCAGAAAGCATATTGATAGTCATGGATTTTCCAAAGCGGCGAGGTCTACTGACACAGATAAATTTATCATTTGTATTTAAACATTTGTTTGTATATGTTATCATACCTGTTTTATCTACATATATTTCAGAACTGATAGCTTCTAAAAAACATTTGTTGTTTGGATTTAGATAAATTCCCATATGGCACCTCCAATCTTAATTACACTTAATTCACTCTTTTTTGTGCTTATTTGTTTTTATATTTAGGTTATTAATAAATTCTTTTACATCTACAAGTGATTTATTTTTTGGTACAAATTTCATTGTAGGGAATGCATTAATAATACGTCTTGTACCGGTAATTGGTCTTTTTTTGATAAAAAGAGTATGTTTTTCTTTATATTTTTTAAAACGTTCCTCTAACTGTGTAATTAGTGCTTCATTTTCATGTGAGCCTTTAAGTAAAGTGAATTTTGAAGAAATATTTTCCCATTTTTCAGCAAGGCTTGGACTTTTTGAAATTATGGCCTCACGAATTGAACTGAAACGAATATCTTGTAATTGGTTTTCAATTTCAAAACGGAAGTTATAAAGTGCTTCGAGCTGTTTGCTGAAATTAACTGTAGTTATAAGAGTATAAGTAAGGTCAATAATTGTTATTACAATTATTATAGTGAGTAAATACTGACCTGTTTTTTGTGGGATGGTATCAATAATTTTAACAGCAAAAGGCTCAAGTACATCAAATAAAAACAATGAAAGAAATCCCCAAAAGAGAGAGGGTATAACAGCAATTCTTCCTTGAAAATTATATGGCTCTTTAGAGTAATCCCACCATTTTGTATGAAAAAGTTTTTCTAAAAGAACTGCTGTAATATATTCAATTATTGTAGCAAAAAGCATTCCGCATATATACAAAAGAGAGGGATATACTGCGACAGGGCGAAGTACCATATAGACAAGAGTAGCGCCTATGCCATAAAGCGGTAGCATAGGACCTATTAAAAAGCCCCTGTTTGCAGGTTTTTTGTCTCTAATTGTTACAAAAATGACTTCATATATCCAGCCAAGAATACTAAATATATAGAAGTGCATTAAAATAAAATATATTGATAAACCAAAAATCATATGTCATATAACCTCCAGTAAGATTATTGATATTGCAATAGTATATCAGATAATGTTATTAATCTCAACAGGCAAAATGTAGTGTAATAAAATATTAATATACTATTGTTATTGCTTATTTTTTTCAGTAATAATAGCATTGCAAAATTTGCATTTTGACTGTTTTTTGCCAAAAATTTCTTATAATATATCAACAATACAAAAAGAAACTATGGTTACTTTTTTCGCTGGCATTTCAAAGCTGAGAGCACTATTTATTATTGCTCAGAGCGAACAGTAGCAAACTATGAATATTTTTTTAAGATTTACAAAAACCCCGCTGACATATAATTAGAATTGTGCTAAAATTATAGAAAAGTGGGTTTTAACTAATAGAAAGGGGAATAATTATGAAGAAAAGCAGGTTATTAGCTGTGCTGCTTACGGCAGGCATTATTATTTCTGCAGTGCCTAAGTTAAATGTTAAAACAGCACATGCAGAGGATATGTATATAGTAGAAATGAATTTATCATACCATGATTTTTATAATGCATATGGTATAGATACTATGGAAAATGTAGCATCATCAAGTTATGTAGATGCAGTTACCTCAGCAACAGTAAAACAGTCAATGATGAATGATGAGGGAAAGATTGCGGGGGGTACATATTATGAGCTTTCTGCTGATGAAAAGACTTCTTATATCAGAGGTGTTACTTTTCCTGTAATGGTAGATGCTGATTTGCGCAAGAGTTTAATAAAGGATGAGGGGTATGATATTGGAGATTTTACATTGGTGGATGATGTAGCATATAAAGGAAATTATATTGTTGGAAAACGTATAAATAAAAATAAGAAAATAGACTTTACTGCTCCGCCTTTTGAACGGAAAGTTCTTATAAATGTCAAAGCAGAGCTTAGTTTAGACACAAATTATGGAGACTATCAGCTCAAGCTTTCTGGTACTGATATAGAGAAAAACTTTAAGTATGGTGAAGAAACTGTATATGGTGTGATTTTAAATACAAGAGAGAATGGTCATTATCCTATGTATGCAATGGAAAATGTATGGAAGAATACAGATATTGCATGGTCTGTTGGATTTGTAAATGAATCAAAAAAATGTCCTCTGCGTTCTGACAGATATGCAGCAATCATGGGGCAGACTATCAAGGATGTTACATATATTAAAAAAAGTGGTATATATACTATAGATTTTGATGATATATATGTTCCAAAGAAGACAAATAACAGTATGTCAGTGGAAGAATCAAAGGCAGCTGCAGAAACAGTTATTGGTGTAAATCTTTTTAATATGCCAGATGGATATAAGCCAAATGTAACTGTTCCGGATATTGAGGATGCAAGAATTTCACAGGTTTCAGTAAATAATAATTCTAATCTGACAAAAGATTATAAGTATCAGATAATTATAAATGACGCTGTTCCGGGAAATTATAAGGTTTCAGTTGAAGATGGAGCAAAGAAATATGCAAATATTTCTTCTTCTGCAAAAATAAAAGGTGCAACCCCTGTTTTTGATAAAGACCAGGTCGTTCTTCAAGAAGCAGAAGGCGGAGACAATATTGAAAATTATTATAATAATATAAAATATTATGAGGTTACGGAGCCTGATGGCAGAGTAGCTGTTTATATGACAAAGGCAGGTGTTGGAACAACCAATGTTGCCAATCTATTTTCGGAAGAAGGGGCATTTGATGAAGAGGCAGAATTTGAAACTATAGAAAAAGTAAAAAAGACTGCCAATGCAGCCGCTGATGTAACTACCGGGACAACGACAGGCACGACCACAGGAACAACTACCAGTACAACTACTGACACAAATGATGAGGATGAAGGTGTCAGTGAAGATGATGAAGGTACTGTATTGGGCTCAGGCTATGTATTCCCTGATGATGGAACTTATAAAATTAAAGTTGTATCATATGTATATGATACTTTGACATTTACATATGAAAGAGGAGGGGAGACAGAGGATTTATATAAAATAGATACTGCATTTACAGATAAGACTGTTACATATAGGAACAATTATTATATAGATATCAAAGCTAAAGGAGAGGGACCAATAAAATATAAATCCAGCAATAAATCTGTAATTGTTATAGATAGTGATGGTGTAATTTTAGTTAAGGGTGCAGGAACTGCAGATATTGTGGTGAGTTCTAAAACTGCAACAAAGAATTTAAGTATACTGGTAAAGCCAGGGAAGACATCAATAAAAAGTGCTAAAAATAACGCAAATGGAGTTGTAAATGTTAAAATGGCTAAAAGTCCCGGAGCAGGTGGATATGAGGTGAAATATACATCATCAGGACATAATGGTACTGTAAAATCAAAGTCTCAAAATTGTAAAATTGCAGGTCTTAAAGCAGGGAAAAGTTATAATATAAGTGTGCGTGCATATAAAAGAATAGATGGAAGAATGTATTATAGTGCATGGAGTGCTGTATCAAGAGTAAATGTAAATAGATAATGTTTATTAATAGTTACTTTTCAGTTACTATTCACAGCTGATTAAATTCGAGGATTTTGGCGTGGTTTTTGGCAAAAGGTAATTAAATTGGATTATACTGGTAACGAAGTGAACAGTAACTATTATTAGGATAATTTTGTTTTTTTCAAATTTAGGGCTTTTCAAATACAGAAAATTATGTTATAGTAGTTGTCAGATAAAGCGAGGAAAAGGAATAGTAGCTGTGGAATGGATTTCAGAAAGCTGTTGGTTGATGCGAAACAGCAGAAGTGAAGCAGTGAACTCGCCTTGGAGCTGCCGGTTGAAGTATAAGTAGACTTGGACGGAGTCCCACCGTTATAGGGGAAAGGTTTTGAAGCGAAAGCAGATGCACCTGTAAGAGCATGAAGTCATTCATGAATAAGAGTGGTACCGCGTGAGTATATTCTCCCGTCTCTATTAGTATATAGAGACGGGTTTCTTATTTTAACAGAATTGTGAACTGTCAGTTATTATTCACAGCTGATTAAATTCGAGGATTTTTGGCATGATTTATGCCAAAAATATGAGTTTTGCGGCGCCATTTTGCATGATTTTTCGCAAAATGTGTGTATTTCAGCGCTGAAAGCGCTGCTTGTTACTATGAGTGGTGTAGCCGTGAATAGTAACAACTGTCAATAATTGATATGAATAATTTATTGACAGTTCCTCAGAGAACACCATCATTTTAGATATATAAAGCGCTATATGGTGAGATGGATTTCCTTGTGCAATTTGCAGCTTTAAGAATTCTTGAATATGTGTATATAAATACACAAGAATGGAGGATTATTTATGAAAGGTTTTGAAAAGTATCAGAAGAGTTATTTTATGCCGCCTGTTGAATGTTATGATTGGGTAAAAAGGGAGGCACTTGATAAGGCACCTATATGGTGTAGTGTTGATTTGCGAGATGGCAATCAGGCTTTAATTGAACCTATGGGGCTTGAACAGAAGATTGAGTTTTTCAAAATGCTTGTAAAAATTGGGTTTAAGGAGATTGAAGTTGGCTTTCCGGCAGCTTCAGAAACTGAATATACATTTTTACGTACACTTATTGAAAGAAAACTGATTCCTGATGATGTAACAGTTCAGGTACTTACACAGGCAAGAGAGCACATTATACGTAAGACTTTTGAAGCAGTTGATGGAGCACCAAATTCAATCGTGCATGTGTATAATTCTACTTCTGTAGCGCAAAGAGAACAGGTATTTTGCAAGTCCAAAGATGAGATTAAAAAGATAGCAGTTGATGGAGCTGTGCTTTTGAATGAGCTTGCAGCAGAAGTTAAAGGAAATATTCGTTTTGAATACAGTCCTGAGAGTTTTCATGGAACGGAAGTGGAATATGCTGTTGATGTGTGCAATGCTGTTCTTGATGTCTGGCAGCCTAAAGCAGATGCTAAAGCTATCATAAATATTCCATCTACTGTGGAAAATGCAATGCCGCATGTATTTGCCAGTCAGGTAGAGTATGTACACAAAAATCTTAAATATCGAGACAATGTTGTTCTGTCACTTCACCCTCACAACGACAGAGGAACAGGTGTGGCAACGGCAGAGCTTGGTGTGCTTGCAGGAGCAGACCGTCTTGAAGGTACATTGTTTGGCAATGGTGAGAGGACAGGAAATCTTGATATAGTAACTACAGCAATGAATCTGCATTCACATGGTGTTGATATGGGACTTGATTTTAGCAATATGCAGGAAATTGCAGACATGTACGAAAATCTTACTGATATGCAGGTATCAATGCGTCAGCCATATGCAGGAGAGCTTGTATTTACAGCATTTTCAGGTTCGCATCAGGATGCAATATCAAAAGGAATGGCGTATCGCGAAGAGAAAAAGAGTCCTTATTGGACAGTGCCATATCTGCCAATTGATCCGAAAGATGTCGGAAGGACATATGATTCAGATGTAATACGAATTAATAGCCAGTCTGGAAAGGGCGGAGTTGCATATGTACTTAAGCAGAATTTTGGAATTGTTATTCCTGATAAGATGCGTGAAGAAGTAGGTTATCTTATGAAGGGTGTGTCTGACCATACACATGCGGAACTTTCACCTGATGACATGCTTAAGATATTCAGACAGCATTATTCTGAAGTAGATAAAAAATTTGATATACCTGAATGTCATTTTAAGCAGGAGAATGGTATAGTAGCATCAGTGACAATTAAAGAGGGTGACAAGACTGACATTGTAGAAGCAAAGGGAAATGGTCGCCTCAATGCAGTAAACAATGCAATACGTAAACATTATGGCCACGTTTATCATCTTGCTCAATTTGAGGAACATTCTTTATCAAGAAATTCTAATGCATATGCAATCTGTTATGTAGGAATAACAACAGATGAGGATGACAAGTGTAAATGGGGAGTTGGAACAGATGAGGATATTATTAAAGCATCTATTAAAGCGCTTGTAAATGCTGTAAATAAGATTATGTAGGATAATGCATTATTACCAAAGGAGAAGATTATGAAATTAATATATGGAACAGGAAATCCAGCTAAATTACCAGCTATGAAGACAATATTAGAAGAACTTGATATTGAAATAGTTGGATTAAATGAGTTAGATATGGAAATACCATATGTCCCTGAAAATGGTAATACACCTTTGGAAAATGCGAGACAGAAGGCTTTAACTTATTATAAAGCATTTCATATGCCTGTGTTTTCATGTGACTCTGGTTTGTATTTTGAAAATGTTCCAGAAAATGAACAGCCGGGGGTTCATGTGAGAACGATCAATGGTGTGCGTCTGTCAGACGAACAAATGTTAAAATACTATTCGGATTTAGCACTTAAATATGGAGATTTAGTAGCTGTATATAAGAATAGTATTTGTCTTGTAATGGATGATGGACATATATATCAGGCTATGGAACCAAATATGGAAAGTGAAAAGTTTATTATCACATCAAAACCTCATAGTGCTGCTTTAAACAAAGGCTTTCCTCTTGATAGTTTATCAATAGATATTAAAACAGGAAAATATTATTATGATTTATCAGATAGTGAAATGAATGAGGTTTATGCTGAAAAGGGATTTTTAGAATTTTTTAAAAAGCATTTGCCATGCTAAAACATTTATCAAACTATTTAACTTAATTCATGCAAGTTTACAGCTTTTAAGCGGAAACTTGCATGACATGAATAAGTGATAGAAGTATTAATTGATTATGATTTTATACCCCATCAATATATTTTTTTGCTTCCTTTTCAGAAAGGTACATAAGTTTTTTGATTTTACCTTTTTTATTGAGTATAAGTTTTAAGTCAACAGTTCCTTTTTTGTCATATTTGAAATTTGAAAAATCTCCATTTGCATTTAGTTCAACTAAAACACGAATACGCTTATTGTCATAATAG
>CAMWXG010000073.1 GCA_947178155.1 uncultured Lachnoclostridium sp. | reverse complement strand
GATAGGTGGAGTGGTCAGTGCTGTAAGTTAGAAAACCCAAAAAACCAAGGAAACCTAAAAAGCCAAGAAATCCTGCTTTAGGATTGATATTTCTGGTTAAATTTGATGTTTGTGAGGTGCTGGTTTTATAATTATCTGTATTGATTTTTCGTATCAATAAGCTGAATAAATATAATATATATAAGCAGAAAAAAGTAACAGAACAAATCATAGGCAAGTCCTTCACACGGAAAGAATATTCAGAAAAATCCATAAGGACGACAAACCGTGATTCATTAAAATTAATTGAATACCATGATGAAATAATCATAAGCAATACGCTTACAATACCAACACATACAGTTAATATTTTTTTGTTCTTTTTCATAATTATACCTCATTTCTACACTGCTTTTAGTATGACTAGTATTTGTGGCAAGCAGTGCTAAAGACACAAAACTGTTAAATGAAAAGTGATATATTTATCACTTAATATGACAAATATATCACTTTAAAGAGTGTATGTCAATAGGGAAATAATAATTACAAATAATAAAAAGTTTATAATAAACATGACATATAGTTGTCTTGTTTGGTGTTATATAATGGTTTTAATCGAAAGGGAAAGATATGAAAATAGACAGACTTATTGGAATTTTATCATTATTACTGCAAAGAGAAATTGTTACAGCGCCTTATCTGGCACAGCATTTTGAGGTCTCCAGACGAACAATAAATCGTGATATTGAAGATTTGTGCAAAGCCGGAATACCAATTGTTACGAGGCAGGGAGTAAGAGGAGGTATTTCTATAATGGAAAATTATAAAATAGACCGTGCTCTGCTGACCAACTCGGAAATGCAGGATATTCTCGCAGGATTGCGTGGTCTTGACAGTATCAACAAAACGAACCGATATGTACAGCTGATGGAGAAATTGTCTGTGGGGGCGTCGGATTTTATGACAGGGGATCAGTCTGTTTTAATTGACTTATCCTCATGGCATAAAAGTATGCTTGCGCCTAAAATTGAGTTAATACGAAATGCTATCGAAATGAATAAAGAATTGGAATTTCGATATTATTCTCCTCGAGAGGAGAGTGACAGATGTATTGAGGCATATTATCTGATTTTTCACTGGTCAAGTTGGTATGTATGGGGCTGGTGTAGAAAAAGAGAAGATTTTCGATTATTTAAGCTTAATCGCATGGATAATTTGAGGATGTCAGAAAATACATTTAAGAAACGTTTGGTTTCATTGCCTGATATGTCAAATGAGCGTATTTTTCCTGATAAAATCAAGGTTAAAGCATTATTTGACAAGAGCTGTAAATGGCGGTTGATTGAGGAGTTTGGTATAGACTGTTTTGAAGAATTAGCAGACGGAAAATTGCTTTTTCAGGCAGATTATACAGATAAGGAAAATCTTATTATGTGGATGTTGACCTTTCGAGAAAAGGCAGAGCTTTTAGAACCTAAGACTTTAAGAAAGGAAATGTATGAGGCTTTGTCAGATACACTGAAAATTTATGCACAGAAATGAGGGTTATTATGGATTATGAAATTGTAAATTTAGAGGAAAAATATGTTGTTGGTTTTTTGGCAAGAACAAATAACACTTCACCTGATATGGGAAAAATAATAGGTGGTCTTTGGCAGAAACTTTATTCTCCTGACAATTTTGGGAAGATAAGTGACAGGAAGAATGAAAAGGCATTGGGAATATATACTGACTATTCTTCTAATGAAAATGGAGATTATACTGTTATGGCTGCTTTTGAGGTGAACAGTAAAGAAGTACAGACTGGATTTGAAGCAGGAAAAATTCCAGCGGGCAGATATGCAAAATTTATTGTAAAAGGGAATATGATTACTGCTGTACAAGAGTTTTGGCAGAAGCTTTGGAATATGGATTTAGAGCGTTCTTTTATTTGTGATTTTGAAGAATATCAGAATGCTGATCCTGAAAATGCAGAGATACATATTTACATAAGCTTGAAGTGAGGAATAGTTATGGAACAAAGTGATGATGGTAAAAGGATTAAGCAATGTAAAGAATGGCAAAATTGTTAATAAGCGAACTTATTCTTTTTATTATTTATGTCAGCATAGCTGGAATGATTAGAGGTATAAAAATTAAGGAGTATTCAGATTTTAGAATACTCCTTTTAGTATTGATATAGTTTGGAAATTTAGGTGTTTTAAAATGTTAAAGCACTCCAAACAGGCCATCTATTTCATTTTTATCCATAATACGGCTACTTTTAGAATCTGCATTTTCAAGCATTGTCTCTACACGGTTTGCAAGTGCAGCATCAATAAATTCTGATATGTCAATTCCACGCAGAGTAAAGAAAAGTACAGGATTTTTATCAAGTCTTGCTCCAACTCCATAGAGAGAGGCAGCTACATGCTTACACATATCTGCCCAGTCGGGACAGCTACAGTCAAAGTCTATTTCTTTAGGGGTTGGAAATAGACCTCCTTTTTCAATAAAAAGTTCTTTTAATTCGTCTGGAAATTTTCCTGCTATAAGAGCTTCTGCATTGGCAAGTTTTCCACTGCATTTTTTTATTATTGGGCGTATTTTTTCTTTTGAAAGAGGATTTATATTTATTTCTATTTCATATGGTTTTGTACTGCTTCCTATTACTTTTGAATTTACTTTTCCTTCTGAAATTTGAAGATCTACAACTGCACATGCCCTTACATATTTTCTGCCTCTTTCCAGACGGTTTCCATAATCGGCATAGCGTTCAAGGTTTTTGCACCAAGCATCACCCCACCAGCTTGTAGCAATCTTTTTGCCATCAATAATAACAGGTTCCCATATCATACCTTTTTTCTTTGCATTTCTAATAGTTTTTTCTGCCTGACTGCGTATTTCTGCTACAGTTGGCTGTCTATAGTAACCATAGAATCCCATATCTGTGCCTCCTTTGTCATTATATGATGCAGCATTTTAACAAGAACTCTAATCGTAGTTTAATTTAAGAATATCCATAAGGGTATCATTGTCAAGCTCTGTAATCCAGTTTTCACCTTTACCAATAACATTTGCGGCAAGTTCTTTTTTAGATTCTATCATCTCATCTATTTTTTCTTCAATGGTTCCTTTGCAGACAAGTTTATGTACCATTACATTTTTCTTCTGTCCAATCCTGAAAGCTCTGTCAGTTGCCTGATTTTCTACTGCTGGATTCCACCATCTGTCGAAATGAATTACATGGTTTGCCTTAGTAAGGTTTAATCCTGTACCGCCCGCTTTTACTGAAAGTATAAGAAATGGAATATATTCTTCTGACTGAAATTCTTCTACAATTTTTCCTCTTTTTGCAGAGGTGATGCCGCCGTGTATTATGCGGCCTTTTCTATGGAATATTTTCTCTAAGAAATCAGCCAGCACATCAGTTATTTCTCTATATTGTGTAAATACAAGCACACGTTCGCGTTTTTCATAAATTGTTTCACATATTTCTTTAAGCAGTGCAAATTTTCCGCTTTCTGTTAATGAATATCCTGCTTGTCCAAGATATTGGTCGGGGTGGTTACATATCTGTTTTAATTTTGTTATTGTAGCAAGTACAAGCCCTTGTCTTTTGATGCCTTCTGATATCATTAAAGCATTTTCCATTTCTGACACAAGTTTTCTGTAAAGTATGATTTGCTTTTTACTAAGCTCTGCATAATCAACAGTTTCTAGTTTTTCAGGCAGGTCTGAAATAATTTTTTTATCAGTCTTAAGACGTCTTAACATAAATGGGCTTATCATGGCTTTTAGTTTTCCGTATCTTTCCTGATGTTCTTCAAGTCCTTTGCAAAAAGCACGAAATTCTTTAGAAGTTCCCATTAGACCTTTGTTTAAGAAATCAAATAATGACCAGAGATTTATTAAATCATTTTCAACAGGTGTTCCTGTCATAGCAATTTTCATGCGCCCGTTAAGTTTTTTGATTTCTTTTGTTTGTTTTGTAAGTGCATTTTTAACAGCCTGTGCTTCATCAAGTATAATACATTCCCATTTTTTATCTTGTAGAGCAGGTATTCTTGTTACCATTCCATAAGTTGTCAAAGTAAGAAAAGAATTATTTTCTTCTAATTCTTCAGCGAGAATTTTTGAAGTTTTACCATGCATTACAAATAGTTCAAGAGAGGGCACAAATTTTTGGGCTTCACTACGCCAGTTTTCTACAAGAGAGGCAGGAACTATAAGTAAAACTTTTGCGTTTTTATTTTCTTCGCGCATTTTTTCGAGAAAAGCAAGTACCTGTACTGTTTTTCCAAGTCCCATGTCATCAGCAAGACATGCACCAAAGCCAAGTTTATTCATATAGTTTAGCCACATGTAACCATCTTTTTGATATGGTCTAAGTACGGCATTAAGTTCTTTTGGCATGGCAATTTTTTTGATTTCTTGCGGTTTTCTAAGATTTTTAAATATGTCGGAAAGCCATTTGCCGTTTGTTATAATTTCGCCTATATCAGCACTTTTTTCGTCTGTTTCAAGTCCAAGTTTTAAAGCGTCCATAAGCGTAAGGTCAGAAGGGGCATTTTCCATATCTGACAAAAGTTTCTTTAATTTTTTATGGTCTGCTTCAACCCATTTGCCTTTAAGAAATGCAAGTCCCTCTGTTTGTGCCATTAATTTTTCAATATCTTTTTTTGTGAGCTGTACGCCATCAACCACAAATTCAGGTTTTACTGATATAAGTTCGTCGAAGCCAACAGAGGCTGGTTTTTTATCACCAAGTTTTAAAGAAAGTGATACCGAAGAAGCTCTTTTTTTCCACCAGTTAGGTATCCTGCATAAGATTCCGGATTTTTCAATGGCTTCAACATCTTTTAAAAAGATATATGCTTCTTTTGCTGTAAGGCGCAGAGGGTGGAAGAGTTCACCAGATTGCATAAAATCTGATATAAGTTTTGAAACATCTGCTGCCTTTTCAAGACATGATAAAAGAGCAAGAAGCTTTTCTCTATCATCTTTATATTCAGAAAGTGCATATTCAAGCGGTACATGCTGTACATTTCCTTCTTCCTTTTTTGTTGCATAAGTTGCCATAAATGCAAATGGGTAGTCTTCATCTTTATTTTCAACAAGATGAAAAAATACACGTTCTGGTACATGGAGGTTTTGATTTTTCTCAGCCATATACATTTCAACGGTACCATTGTATTTTGAAATTTCAGTTTTAAAAACATCCAGAAGTTTTGCAAATATGAGAAGTATCCATTCTTCATTGACATATTCTGAACCGGGAGCAAAAGGTGCTGACTCAAGCAAATCAAAACATTCATCATCTGTTAGTGAAACTTTTGCATCTTCCCTTGCAATTTCAAGCTCTGGAAGTGATGTAAGCTTTTTAAAAAATTTATCTGCAATTAAATAAAGGAAACTTGCAGAAGCACTGCTGCCCTGTGGTTTGCCTGTAAGCCCCATATTGTAAAGTGCTTTATATTTATTATTTTTAAATTCTATTAAAAGCTTATTATTTTTATTATCTTCGCCTTCGATTATATCAGGAATAAATCCTTCAGGGCTGAATATAAAACTAAGCATTGTATTTGATACTTTATTTGCCATTAAGTACCTCCAATGATATTAAAAAAAGTAGTATAATATTAAATTTTATTATAAAGTATGTATATGTGTTTAGTCAAGGATAATTAAGAGACTTGCGCTTGTTAGTACAATCTTATATAATAAATGTGTAGCAAACTCTAAAATTTATGATGTGTTGTGCCTGAATTGAAAAAAGTGACTATAATATTTTTCATCGGTTTTAAGCAACGTGGCAGTTCACAGAGGAGGATAGTTATATAAAATGAATAAGAATAAAAATTTTGAAATAGATATGTGCAATGGCCCAATATTTACAAAGATGCTGCGTTTTGCAATACCGCTTATGTGTTCAAGTGTGATGCAGCTTTTGTTTAATGCAGCAGATATTGTTGTTGTAGGGCGCTTTGCAGGTGATAATTCTCTTGCAGCTGTTGGTTCAACAACTTCGCTTATCAATCTTCTTGTAAATATTTTTATAGGTTTTTCTGTTGGTGTAAATGTACTTGTGGCAAGATATTATGGTGCGAAACAGAAACGAAATCTTAAGAGGACTGTTCATACCGCTATTGGATTAAGTATTCTTTCAGGAATTATTCTTACTATAATAGGTATAATATTTACAAAGCAGCTTCTTTATTTAATGGATACGCCTAAGGAGGTGCTTGAGCTTGCCGCTGTATATTTAAAGATTTATTTTTGTGGTATGATTGCCAATATGATTTATAATTTTGGCAGTGCAGTATTAAGGGCTGTAGGTGATACGAAAAGACCAATGTATTATCTGCTTTTTTCAGGTTGTGTAAATGTTATATTTAACTTGTTTTTTGTTATAATACTAAGAATGGATGTAGCAGGGGTAGGGCTTGCAACTGTTATTTCACAGTGTATTTCTGCGTTTTTGATTTTAAGATGTCTTACAAAAGAAGAAGGTGACATACATCTGTCTCTTAAGGAATTGTCGCTTAACAAAGCTATTGTTATAAAAATACTTAGGATAGGGCTTCCGGCAGGTTTTCAGGGTGTAGTTTTTTCACTGTCCAATGTAGTTATACAGGCATCTGTCAATTCATTTGGTTCTGTTGTTATGGCAGGTAATGCTGCTGCTGCCAATATAGAAGGCTTTGTATATGTGTCAATGAATGCGTATCATCAGGCGGCATTAAGTTTTATGGGACAAAATATAGGCGCAGGCAAATATAACAGAATTAATAAAGTACTTTTTTGCAGTCTTATATGTGTTACAGTTGTAGGAATTGTCCTTGGAAATGGTGCTGTTATTGCAGGAAATGAACTTCTTTCAATATATTCTTCTAAAAGTGCAGTTATAGCAGCTGGTCTTAGAAGACTTGAAGTTATATGCAGATTATATGCTCTGTGTGGTATAATGGATGTATTTGTAGGTGCATTAAGGGGAATGGGATACTCTGTTATTCCTATGGTAGTATCTCTTGCAGGGGCATGTGGAATAAGGCTTTTATGGATAGCAACTGTTTTTAAAGTTCCACAGTTTCACAATATAACAGTGCTTTATCTGTCGTATCCGGTGTCATGGGTAATGACATTTGTTGTATTAATTATCTGCTATATTTTTGTGTATAGAAAGGTGTGTAAGAAACTCTAAAATTACCAGAGAGTGTTCGCACTGGCATGATTGGAAGAAATTTTTCAGTTGTGGTTTTATATTTTTTAATATATACTGTTAAATGACAAAAAACCATAATGATTTTTAAAAATTATTCGGGAGGAATTGCCATGCGTGGAATAAACACACAGACAAGAAAAATCAGGCAGCAGGTTTTTGAAGAAGTTGCAAAAGCTGCGTACAACAGTAATGAGAATGATGTTGATGTAAGTCATGCGCTTGAGGAGATACCTTATAAGATTACACCTTCTGATGTGCCAAGATATCGGGATAGTATCTGGCGTGAAAGAGCTATTGCTGCAGAGAGGGTGCGTCTTGCGATGGGACTTTCTCTTAGACCATTAGACAGACCGGTGCATATTACAGAGGGGTTTGAGGATAGCAATATTGCAGAGAAATATTATGAGCCGCCTCTTATGCAGGTTATTCCTTCTGCTTGTGATATGTGTGAGGACAATAAGGTTGAAGTTTCAAATATGTGCCATGGCTGTGTAGCACATCCATGTATGGAAGTCTGTCCCAAAGATGCAGTTTCTATGGTTAATGGAAAGGCTTTTATTGATCAGGATAAATGCATTAAATGTGGCAAATGTATTGCTATCTGTCCATATAGTGCAATTATAAGGCAGGTAAGACCATGTTCTTTGGCATGTGGAATAGATGCGATTGAAAGTGATGAGCATGGACGCGCCAGAATTAATGAGGAAAAATGTGTATCATGTGGTATGTGTATGGCAAGCTGTCCGTTTGGGGCTATTGCTGATAAGTCTCAGATATTCCAGATGATACGTGCAATGCGTCAGGGAGACGAAGTTATAGCTGAGATTGCGCCTGCCTTTGAAGGGCAGTTTGGGACAGATATTACTCCTGCACAGATTAAATCAGCTTTACAGGACTGTGGATTTAATGATGTTTATGAAGTTGCTCTTGGTGCAGATATTGGTGCAGTATCAGAGGCACATCACTATGTAAAAGAAGTAGTAAATGGAGATTTGCCGTTCCTTCTTACGTCATGCTGTCCTTCATGGTCTATGCTTGCAAAGAAGTTTTTCCCGGAGACTATTGACAGTATTTCTCAGGAGCTTACTCCAATGGTTGCAACTGCAAGAAGTATTAAGAAGAAACACCCTAATGCAAAGGTTGTGTTTATAGGGCCATGTGCTGCTAAAAAGCTTGAAGCTTCAAGGCGCACTGTAAGAAGTGATGTTGATTTTGTAATTACATTTGAAGAATTAAGTGCTATTTTCAAGGCTAAAAATATTGATTTTAATAAATATGAAAAGGGACGTTCAATGCATGATGCAACTGGAGCAGGACGAGGTTATGCAGTAGCAGGTGGTGTTGCTCATGCAATAGAGCAGTGTATTAATGAATATTATCCGGGAACAGATGTAAAGATTGAACATGCTGAAGGACTTGAGGAATGTAAAAAGATGCTTCTTCTTGCAAAAGCAGGCAAAAAGGATGGCTGCATGATAGAAGGAATGGGCTGTCCGGGAGGCTGTGTAGCAGGAGTAGGTACAGTTGTGCCTATCGCAAATGCAAAAGCGGCTGTAGCTAAGTCAGTAAAAGAATCAACAGATAAGATACCGCCAAAGGATTTGCTTGAGATAGAACTTAATTAGTAAATTGGTTGTGAATAATAGCTAAACTAATTAGAAAGTTTAAATGAAGGATTTGCAGGCGTATGTCTGTAAATCCTTTGTTTTATTAGTGGATATGTGTGTCACACTATTTGTAAGGCAGAATTGTAACTTTGATTGTGCATTTTTGTGTTTTGAATGAAATACAATATTTGTGAACAAATAAATACATAAAGAAATGAGGAATTATTATGCTTGAATTAATTAAATCTATTATTTTTGGTATTGTTGAGGGGATTACTGAGTGGCTACCAATAAGCAGTACAGGACATATGATACTTCTTGATGAGTTTATTAAGCTTGATGCTTCTGCTGATTTTATGGAGATGTATCTTGTAGTTATACAGCTTGGTGCCATTATGGCTGTTGTATTGCTTTTTTGGAATAAACTATGGCCGTTTTGTATGCCAAAGGGAGATGCTAATAAGAAAAGCATTATGGATTATATCAATAAAGATATATTTGTGATGTGGCTGAAAATAGTTGTGGCTTGCATTCCGGCGGTAATTATAGAGTTTGCTTTTGGAGACAAACTTGAAGAATGGTTTTATAATTATAAGACTGTTGCAGTAATGCTTATTCTTGTTGGTATCCTTTTTATAATTATTGAAAGTAAGAATAAAGAGATTGATACAAAAGTTAATACAATAGCTGAAATAACTTATCAGACAGCGTTTTTAATAGGTGTATTCCAACTTGTTGCTGCTGTATTTCCGGGAACTTCACGTTCAGGAGCAACTATTATTGGAGGGCTTATGCTTGGGTTGTCAAGAACTGTTGCTGCTGAATTTACATTTTATCTGGCAGTTCCGGTAATGTTTGGAGCAAGTTTTATTAAAATTTTAAAGTTTGGACTTGCGTTTACTATGGAAGAAATTTTAATACTTACTGTTGGAATGGTTACAGCATTTGTAGTATCTTTAGTTGTAATTAAATTTCTTATGGGCTATATTAAAAAGCATGATTTTAAAATATTTGGCTGGTATAGGATAGTGCTTGGTGTGGCGGTTCTTGTATGGTTTTCGCTTTTATATTCATGAACGAAATATGAAATAAAATTAATTTATTGGGTACATAAAAAAGGAATAATATGTTATAATCAATTTTAATAAGTTTTAGTGTTATACGGGGGAAAATAAATGAGAAAGCTTGCACTTAGCGACGATATTCTTTTATCAGTTGAAAAACCAGCCAGATATATTGGCCAAGAGATAAATATGATAGTAAAAAACCCTAAAGAGGTTGATATACGTTTTTGTATGTGTTTTCCGGATGTGTATGAGATTGGAATGTCACATCTTGGGATACAGATTCTTTATGATATGCTTAATTCGCGTGATGATATATATTGTGAGCGTGTTTATTCACCATGGGTTGACCTTGATGAGATTATGAGACGTGAGCATATTCCTCTTTTTGCACTTGAAAGCCAGCAGTCTGTTAAAGATTTTGATTTTCTTGGAATTACTCTTCAATATGAGATGTGTTATACTAATATCTTGCAGGTGCTTGATTTGTCAGGTATTCCATTAAGAGCGTCAGAAAGGGATATGACAGATCCGTTTGTAATTGGTGGAGGACCATGTGCATATAATCCGGAACCTATTGCAGATTTCTTTGATATGTTTTATATTGGAGATGGAGAAACAGTTTATTTTGAGCTTATGGACAGATATAAGGAATGGAAAGCATCAGGTGAAGATCGTATAGAGTTTCTTAAGATAGCTGCAGGAATTTCGGGAATATATGTTCCGCAGTTTTATAGTGCTTCTTATAATGAAGATGGTACTCTTAAAGATTTTAAGCCTGTTTCCGGAGATGTACCAAAAACAGTAGTAAAGCAGGTTCAGTCAGATATGTCTGAAACATATTATCCGCTAAAGCCGCTTGTTCCATATATTAAAGTAACTCAGGACAGAGTGGTGCTTGAGATACAGCGTGGCTGTATAAGAGGTTGTCGTTTTTGTCAGGCAGGTATGTTGTATCGTCCAATAAGACAGAGAAGTCTTGAATTTTTAAAGGAATATGCAGAAACAATGCTTAAGGCCACAGGACATGACGAGATTTCCTTAAGTTCCTTAAGTTCAAGTGATTATGATAAGTTAAAAGAGCTTGTGTATTGGCTTATTGATAAATTCAGTGATAAGGGTGTAAATATTTCATTGCCGTCACTACGTATAGATGCATTTGCACTTGATGTTATGTCAAAGGTTCAGGATATAAGGAAGAGCAGCCTTACATTTGCACCAGAAGCTGGCACACAGCGTATGAGAAATGTTATAAATAAAGGGCTTACAGAGGAAGAAATTTTAAATGGGGCTTTTGATGCATTTAAAGGCGGCTGGAATAGAGTTAAGCTTTATTTTATGTTAGGGCTTCCTGGTGAGACATATGATGATATTGAGGGAATTGCAGTACTTTCTGATAAGATTGCAAGACAGTACTATACACTTCCAAAGGAGGAAAGAAATGGAAGGGTAAATATAGTTACAAGCACCTCAATATTTGTACCAAAGCCTTTTACACCATTTCAGTGGTCACCTATGAATAGTGAGAAAGAGGCTTTGGACAAGCGTGATTTTCTGCTTGATAAGATACGCCATCAGCTAAATGCAAAAAGCATAAAATATAATTGTCATGATACAGATGTATCAAAGCTTGAGGGTGTATTTGCAAGAGGTGACAGAAGGCTTAACAATGTTATATACGATGCATATAAAAGTGGATGTATATATGATGCATGGTCAGAGCATTTTAAATATGATAACTGGATTAAAGCGTTTGAGGACAATAAGCTTAACATGGATTTTTATATTAGCAGACAGAGAAGTGAGGACGAGCTTTTTCCATGGGATTTTATTGATATAGGGGTTACAAAGCAGTTTCTTTTAAAGGAGTATAACAATTCCAAGAAAGAAATTGTTACACCAAATTGTTATGAGAAGTGCTCGGGCTGTGGTGCTGTAAAACTTAGTAAAACTAAAGAAGTCCCATGCCTTAAGGAAGTATGAATGGCAGCAAAAAGTTAGTGTGAGGAGGAAGATGTATTGGGGAAACATGGGAAGAGATATGGTAATGCTTACACTTATATAAAAATTATTGGGGTTACTTTGCCGATTGTTTTATTAATGATAATTATATTTTTTGCGCTTTCAAGAAATATGATTTTAAATCTGTCTACACAGAAGTTTGAAGCTAGGACGCAGGACTGTGCAAAGGATGTGCGTATATGGGCTGATAAAGTAGTTAGTGAATTAAATATATATAAAAACATGATTGAACAGTGGGATTTTAAAGATGACAGAGAATTGTTTGAATTTATAAAGAAAACATCAGGTGTTCATAATGAATTTCCATTGGGAATTTATATTGGTGATGATATTGGTATATATATTGATGCATCAGGTTTGTTTTTTGAAGATCATAAGGGAATTTGTGACATGAATTGGTATAAGGAAGGAGTAGAAAATAAAGAGTTTGAATTTGGAGAGCCTTATACTAATTCAAGGACAAAAAAGACATGTATCAGTGTAACAGCAAGGCTTAAATATGAGCCTTCTACACGTGTTATTGCGGCTGATGTTTATCCTGACTATGCTTCTGAATTTATTACAGGCATTACAGAAGAAGAAATTGGCAAGGCTTTTTTTGTAACAGAAGAAGGGGTTATACTTGCAAATTCTGATACTGAATTAAAAGGTATGACTTTAAAGGAAGCAGATAAAGGCTTAAAAGGCGATGATAAGTATATATACAAAAATATATATGGTTTGATTACATCAGGCAGTGTTGGAACACATAATATAAAATGCGGAGATGATACATATTTAATTATTGTAAGTAAAATAGAAAATTTAGGCTGGTATTTTGTTACATGTACAAATGAAAAAACAGTGGTTAAGAATTTAAGAAAAATGGAATTTATTATGGTTGCCGTTGCTGTTGCAGCTGTAATTATTATTACGATTATTCTTTCCAATATTGTAAGGGAGATGTGTGAAATAAGAAATAAAGCAAAGACAGATGTACTTACAAAGCTTTTAAACAGAGAAGGCTATAAGGATTTGCTTACGCTTGCTTTAGAAGCGAATCCGGGACAGGGAATTTTATTAATACTTGATATGGACAATTTTAAACTTATAAATGATAATCTTGGGCATCCTGAAGGTGATGTGGTTTTAAAACGTTTTGCTGCGCTTTTAGAAGATTATTTCAACAGAAATAAAGATGTTGTTGCAAGAATTGGTGGTGATGAATTTTCTGTATTTGTTGGGCGTAAGATAACTGATGAAGAATCAGAGGAGATGCTTAGAAAGTTTATACTGATTTTTCATGATACATTTGACAGTGATTATCCAAATGAGAAGCTTTCGGTAAGTA
>CAMWXG010000072.1 GCA_947178155.1 uncultured Lachnoclostridium sp. | reverse complement strand
ATTTCTTAAGAGCTTTGTTTAAAGATAGAGCATATATAAAACTTGTTTATATGACCGGAATTTTACCAATTAAAAAATATGGAACTCATTCTGCGCTTAATATGTTTGCTGAATTTTCTATGACAGATGCAGCAGAACTGGCAGAATTTGTTGGTTTTACAGAAAATGAAGTTAAAACTTTGTGTAATAAATATAATAAAGACTTTAGTGAAATAAAGCGTTGGTATGATGGATATGTTTTTGAGGATGATCTGCATATATATAATCCTAAATCTGTGATAAGTGCAATGAACAGCAAAAAGCTTAAGAGCTTTTGGACAAGAACAGAAACATATGAAGCTTTAAGAATTTACTTTGATCTTAATCTTGATGGACTTAAGGATAGTATAATAGCTATGTTTGGCAGTGGGCGCTGCGCTATTGATACCAAAAGTTTTCAAAATGATATGACAAATTTTGATACAAAAGATGACGTCTTTACTTTACTTGTGCATCTTGGATATCTTGGATACGACAGTGAAACAAAAGAAGTTTTTATTCCAAATTTTGAAATTGAGGGAGAGTTTGAAATTTCTATTAAACGTTCAAATTGGAATGAAATCATTAACCTGCTGGACAAATCTAATTCTTTACTTGAAGCTACTTTAAATTTTGACCAAATAACAGTGGCGCAAATTATTGACAGTGTACATGATGATACTGCGTCAATTATAAAATATAATGATGAAAATTCATTAAGCTGTGTTATATCTATTGCATATTACAGTGCGAGAAATGACTATACACTGATTAGGGAATTTCCAAGTGGCAAAGGATTTGCAGATATTGTTTTCATTCCAAGAAAAAATTGTGATAAGCCTGCTATGGTAGTTGAACTTAAATGGGATAAATCTGCCAATGGTGCTATAAGCCAGATAAAAGATAAAAATTATGCAGATTCTATTGCAGATTATTTTGGTGATGTATTGCTTGTAGGAATTAATTATAATAAAGAAAAAAAGAAGCATGAATGTACAATAGAAAAGTATAAAAAACTATAAATAATAAATCCTGTCAGTAACGATATGACAGGATTTATTATTTATACATTATTAATTTTCAAAATTTATAAATAATGATTTGGATTATATAATATTGGATTAGACAAATCTTTTGGCGTGAATTTAGCTTTTATTGAAACATTATCAATATCTTTCCAACCATCATAAGTCATTTCAAACTTACTCCAATCCTCAGGAACTTCCCATACAATAAAGCCAGCATCTCTTTTTCCTGCTTCTATATGGTCAAAAATAGTTTTGTAATTTTTAGGCTCGTTAACTAAAAAAGTATTATCAATACTTTCTCCATCTACTTTAGCTGATAGATAGTTATAATTGATATAATAATCTTCAAGACTGTCATTTTGTATTGATAAGAATAAAACAAGATATTTTTTACCTTTTGGAGCAACATCTGTATATTTGTCACTTTCTATTTTTTTATATTCCTTTAAACCAAGAATTTTTACAACTTTATTAATATCTGAATATTGCTGTTTCATAGAAACTTTTGCAACTTCTACTTTTTGTGTAGGAGCCGGATTTGAGTTATCATCATCTCCTGTGTTATTTGAAGTATTATCTTCTGGCACACTGCTTTCGGCAGGAACTTCAGTATTTGTATCTGGTGTATTACTGTTATCAATGTTTGTATCATTATTATTTGTATTATTTTCATCATCTGTATTTTCAATATTTGAATTGCTAACAGAAGATTTATCAGAATTATCTTCTATTTTGCCACATCCCAAAATATTGATAGAAAGTAGTACTGCTAATGTTGTAAGATAAATTCTCTTTCTCATACATTATTTCCTTTCTTAATACTATTTTTTAATAATTATTTGTTCTATTGCCAATTTTAACCTCAAAGCATATTCTTTAAAAATAAATTGGTATATATTTATTTTCTCCCATTTTATCCAAAAATAATCCTCCCTCATAATTGAGGAAGGATTATCTAAATCAATAATTGTGGGTAATAAGAATATTATCTATTCATACCTAAACCTAAACCGTCAGTTACAGCACTAGTATTACCGTCAATCATGCTCTTAACACCAGTATTTGCATCTACATTGTTTGCTTTACGCCACTTCATATCATTGTCATTGTCTGCACTTGAAATCCATGCACATCTGTCAGCGCCTACTGTAACATCATTTGTGAAAGTAAATGCAACTGCTTTGCTGCCCTTTGCAGATACACTAGTTACAACTTTATACTTATCACCAAGTTCGGCACCTCTTACTGTTGTGTTACCTGTATTGTTCTTAAGTATTTCAAAGCTTCCGCCAAGATGAGTAAATGCATTAGTAGCTTCTTCTGTAAGAGTTACATTATATGAAAGTTCTACCTGACCTGTTACATCATTACCATACTGGTCAACTATCTTTGCTGTTTTACCTACGTTGTTACGCATTCCAAATCCAAGTACTGTTGCTGTAGGATTAACATCACCAACAAAACCGTCTACTAACTTAATTGGAGCTGGAGCACAGTCTGATACTGTAAATGTTGTCTTAACTGCACTTTCAGGAATACTTGTGTTATTAGCATCTTTGATTATTAATGCAAGTGTTTTCTTAGCATCAATTCTCAAACGCTTAGCATCATTATCATTATATAATTCACTCCACTTAATAGCACCCTGGCTTACTGCTAAACCTGTACCTGCTGCAACAATTTCTGAATTAATATTGTCGATTGTTACACATTCTGCTGGCAAAGTAAGTGAAATATTATTTAATCTTCTTACTTTTCCTTTTACTGTATATCCAACATCTGCACCACTAAGTGTAAGTGTATTACCATTGTCTTCATTAACTACAGGCTGAACTATTCCACCTTTTGATGCTACGAAACAATCATTTGAAAGATAGCTACCATTAGCATTAACTGTATTACTTGTTCTCATTAAATACTTTGTATTCTTTGGAGCTGCTTCAACATCTGCTACTGCCATAGACTGTGGTACAGTAGTATAAGTCTGAACAAGTGTATTTCCTTTGTCAACTAAACCTGTGAACTGATTGTTCTTAAATGTCTTTGTTGCTATAGAATATGTTACATTTGTTGTACCAGCTTTTGTACCATTATCTAACTCTTTATTATCAGTATCAATAGCTTTAAAGTTTACTTTAGTATTGTTACCAGCATCAACATACATATTATCATATTTATGAGTACCAGCTTCTGCTAAATTCTGTGACTGACCACTAACTGTTAAATATGAATCATCATCTGCCTGAACTCTTATAGTATAAAGTTTACCATCGAATTCATTTTTGCTTGCATAATCGAAGAACGCTTTAGCATCTGCACCCTTCATGTCATAACCATACTGATCTACATATACAACTTTATCACTAAATAAGTCTACATCTACATTGTTGCCAACAACCATAGCATCATTTTTATCTAAACCATATTCAACACTCTTAAATGCTACTGGACGTTTCTTATCTTTTACATACATCATAACGTTCTGGCTTTCACCACCAACTACTACTGTTGTCAATGAAACGATACGTGTAATACCATCATGTGAACGAGACTCTTCAAACTTAACATCTTCATCTGACCATTTAATAACAGCTTTACCATCGTTGCCTTCCTCAACTCTTAATACACCAGGTGATGCGTTAAGCTTTAATGAATTTGAAGAACGTGCAATTGTTTCATAGCTTGTTACATCATTGCCATCCATGTCTTTTGCAACATAATTAAGTGTAACATTCTTCTCACCATCAGTTACTGTTGTTGATGGGATAATTGTAAGGCTCTTAAGGCGTGCATTCTTACCAATTGTAATTGTGATTTCTTTTCTTGTGCCTGCCTTAGATGAAATAGCCATAATAGTTACTTCACCACCCTGGTCTGAATAATCACCAGGCTGAACCTTTACTGCTGCATACTGTTTTGCCTTGCCTGTTTCTTTATCTTTGAGTGTGTAGAGCTTATCTGCCTCAAAGTCTGACTGAAGGAGCAGTGGATTATTTGAAATAAATGTAATGTTCTTGCTGTCATACTTCACTGCATCAAGAGGCATACCATTCTGATCGTATGCATCATAAATCATTGACCATGTATCTTTAGCAAAGTCTACAGGAAGAGTTTCTACAGCTTCCTCAACTTTAGCTGCCTTATAATTTACAAAACCTCTTACTTCAACACCAGCGATAGCCTGTTCCATACCAATCTTGCGTGTTTCCTGAACAGTAACACCGTCTGCTGCATATACACCAACTATCATGATATCAGTGCCATACTTAAATGTTTCACCATCACCACTGTTTATTGTAATCTTACCCTTTGAAGGATCTACAGTTGTTTCTTTTGATGAAGAAATAGTCCACTGAACATCTACTGTAGCTGTGATATCTTCTTCATACTGATTATTAACTCTGTAATAAATATATCCTTCTGTATTATCTTTGCCTGTAAGGATTGAGTCACAAAGTATTTTAATTTCCTGAACTTTCTCATCTGTTACTGTAGTCTTTGCAGTCTGAGATGACTCACCTTTTGTTGCAGTAAGTACATATTCACCATTGCTGAACTTAGCTGCTGCTGTAAATGTGAATGAAGTCTTGTCATCACTCCATTTAATTTCACCAGTCTGATCAACATTGTCCTTAGTAATCTTAACTGTAACACCGTCTGGCTGTGCACTTTCAAACTTAGCTTCAAATACATTAGCCTTTACAGCCTTGAAACTTGTGATAGCTCCGACTGTCGCAACTGATTCTGCATTTTTGAGCAACTCGGTTAAATTCAGTATATTTTACACAAAAATTGATTTTTATTATTTCTTTTAATATAAATATAAGTGAATATATTTAACAATTAAATTGTCTTTTAATATACTATTTACGATGCTTATTACAACAGATGTTGTTTAATGTATTGTCAGGCGTGCAACATAGAATACTTAATCATTTTTGTGACATAAGTATTTCTATTTCGCTTTTATAACCATATTTTATCAAATATTCTATAACGGCTCCTTCTACTAATTCTCTTATTGAGATATTTTTTGTGTGTGCGAAATCGTCTATTATTGCTGAAAGCCCTTTTGACAGATAAATGCTTTTTACTTTTTTGCTGCCTGGTATAAGATAACGTTTTGGGGTGTTATCATTTATGGATGGTGAAAGCAGTTCTATTAGACGTTCTTTGTTTTCATATAGAAAACTTAATAAAGAGTAGTATTTGGCTATGCCTTCCTCGGTGGAGTCTTTTGTTATTATTTCTTTGACAAGTTCTATTTTGTCGTCAGCGCAGGACAGTTCAGATGTAGTACCAGCTTGTTGGGGATAATGTGGCTCATATGACTTTGTGTTGCTGTTATAGAACATGTTATTATTACGCATGTAGGTGTTCATTTCGGTATAATCTTCAAATCCAAATGTGGCAGCAATGGCAGAAGGATCAGCTAGAATACCCTCTTTTTTAAATTTTTCTGCTATCATCTGTGCTCTGAATGGGATGTCTCCGCTTATCTGGTTCAGCATATTGTTTCTGTATGAGTCACGTTTTATATATTTGCCGTTTTTCACAATAAAACCACGTCTTCTAAAAAATGCGTCCATTGTACGGACACTTGAGTATCCATATTTTTTATAAAGATTTTCTCTTGTTTCGCCTTTTTCAAGTTCCTTTAGGATCTGGGTTTCCTGTTTATCATATTTTATCTGTGTATTTTCTATTGACATAATTTACCTCGTTTCTTTGGCTTATTTGCTTTTTCTTTGTATGTATCTTGTTTTAAATATCCTATTTTAGTGATAATGTATTTATTGATTCTATTAATTGTGATTGTGCAGTGTGGAGATATATGCTGCTGCTTTTTAAATCTGCGTGTCCAAGAAGCCTTTGCAGCACAGAGATGGGAACATTTTGTGCAACTAAAGCAGATGCAAAGCTGTGTCTTAAACAATGAGCGGACAGTTTAGGATTTAATCCTGATTTGGCAGCATAGTGATGAATACACTCATTTAGATATTGATGTGTAAGTTTGCCGGATCCAAATGTTGAAAAGAAGTTTTCAGAATTTTTATTTCTGTGACATTCAGCATATTCTTTTAATATTTTTCTGATTTCTTCGTTCATAGGAATTATGCGATCTTTTTTTCCTTTGCCACATATAACATATATTTCATTTCTGCTAAAGTTGACATCATCTATTGTGAGACTGCACAATTCTGATACACGAAGTCCTGTGTAGCATATAGTTGCACAGGCGGTATAAATGATTGGCTTATCTATTACAGAAAGGAAATGTTTCATTTCATCTGCTGTAAGCCAAATACGTTCTTTTTTTTGAATATGTATGCTGTCGAGCTGTTTTGCAAGATTGCTGTTTGTGTAGCCACGTCTTACAAGAAAGTTCCAGAAAGAGCGCAGGCAGACAAGAACATTTGCGCGTGTTTTTCCAGAGTTGCCGCGTTTTTTTCTGTAAGACATATATTCCTGAAGATGTTCGATTGTAATATTATCAAGTATTGCGATACCATTAAATATTTCCTCCTCCAGATATCTTGTAAAGTCGATAAGGTTGCTTTTGTAATTTCTGATGGTATGTGGGCTTGAGTCTTTGTCATCAAGAAATTCAATAAAAATGTTAATGAGTTTTGCAAGTGTCATAAAAGTCCCTCCTAAGTAAAAAATGTGTAATAATTTATTTGAAACATTTAGTATCGTAACTAAAATTTTGCAAATAGTAAATAGTAATAAAAAGCCTTCTGCATTAAGAAAAGGTAATTATCTTAATACAAAAGGCTTTTTGAGGTACTATTGATTTTTTTATTTAATTCTGATACCAGGAACAAAGCTTCCTAAATCTTTTAAATAATTCTCATCGTTGTATAATTCGTTTGTTGCTTTGTTAAAATAGCGTTCAAATGCGGCAGCTACTGATTCTAATTCTTCATCGTCGGTAATGCCTTCAAATTCAGGATTGCCATCTTCATATTCTGAATATCTAAAAAGTATTAATTCATCATCACTTATTTCGTTAGTTGAGTGAGTAGGCATGGCAGCGATATATTCCTGAGAAAGCTCATCAATTTCCATAGATGCAATTATTTCAACATCAAATTCTTCACTTCCTTCAGGGGAAATAGTTATAACTACTGTTTCGTCATCTGATTCGTTAAAAAATAATTTTTTATTTGTATCGTTCATAAGTATTCCTTTCATAAAATTATTTGTGTTACATATACACACCTTTTATAATAACATTTGATATCTACAGTGTCAATTAAAAGGAATTTTTTATCAGTAAAATCATATATTGTATAAATGTGTCTGGAGTTTAAGTGCATATGGGAAGTTTTTTAAATAATTTAAAGGAAAAATTTCATACAGAATCTGGGGATAATGGAATAGTAGCTTTTGTGAGAAGCGGACTTGTGGTACTTTCAGTGATTCTTTTAGCAAGTATAGCAGTTGCGTATGGGCAGAATGGATTAAATGGACAGAGTGTTGTTTCTGTTATGAGCAATAGAATATCCAATAAGGAACTGCCGATATACTGTGTAGATTCAAAAGAAAAAAAGGTGGCATTAAGTTTTGATGCAGCTTGGGGAAATGAAGATACTGCTAAAATCCTTGAAATTCTTAAAAAACATGATGTACATGTAACATTTTTTATGACAGGAGGCTGGGTTGAAACATATCCTGATGACGTGAAGGCTATTGCAAAGGCAGGGCATGAACTGGGCAATCACAGTGAGAATCATAAACAGATGTCTACACTTTCTGCAGATGAATGCAGGGAAGAGATTATGAAAGTACATGATAAGGTGAAGGAGATTACAGGTGTGGATATGCAGGTATTCAGACCACCTTATGGAGATTATAATGATAATTTAATAAATGTAGTAAGGGACTGCAATTATCATGCTATACAATGGGATGTAGACAGCCTTGACTGGAAGGATTACGGAAAGGAGTCAATCATAAATACTGTATTAAATCATAAGCATCTTGGCAATGGTTCAATAATACTTTGTCATAATGGGGCAAAATATACAGCTAGTGCGCTTGATGAACTTATAACAGGGCTTAAAGAGAAAGGATATACACTTGTAAAAATGTCAGAGCTGATATATACTGAAGATTATGAGATGGATGTAGAGGGAAGACAGCATCAGAAAGCAGGAGGAGTGGAATCTGCTTCGCCCGAAAATAATTAGGATAAGTCACTAAGATAAGTAAATGTCCATGACTAGAGTATGAAGGTTAGGACTTTTTACAGTAGTTAGAAGTTAGGTGGTACATATATGACAGAGCTTGAGAAGTATTATAATAAATTTTGCGAGGATAAAAGGCTTACAAGAAGGCATGGGCAGGTTGAGTTTATCACATCTATGAAGTATATACATGAATATCTTGGAGAAAACAGAGAAAAAAAGATACTTGATGTTGGTGCGGGTACAGGAAGGTATTCGATAAGTCTTGCAGATGAAGGATATGATGTCACGGCTGTTGAGTTGGTTAAATATAATCTTGGTATTCTTAAATCAAAGGGTAGTAATGTTAAAGCATATTTGGGCAATGCAATAAATTTATCAAGGTTTGATGATGAAAGTTTTGATATGACTCTTGTATTTGGACCAATGTATCATCTTTTTGGTTTTGAAAACAAGCTTAAGGCAATGAATGAAGCAAAAAGAGTAACTAAAAGAGACGGCTATATACTTGCTGCATACTGTATGAATGAGTATAGTGTGATTACATATGCATTTAAGGAGAATAATGCAAAGAGGTGTATTGCTAATGGTATGCTTGATGAAAACTTTCATTCAATATGCAGTGAAAAGGATTTATATGATTATATGAGGATAGAGGACATAGATAAGCTTAATGAAGCAGCAGGGATGAGGCGTATAAAGCTTGTGGCTGCTGATGGAGCTGCTGATTATATAAGGCCTGTATTGGGGGCGATGGATGATGAAACATTTAAGATATTTGTAGACTATCATCTTGCAACATGCGAAAGGAGAGATTTGCTTGGCGCAAGTGCCCATACTTTGGATATTCTGCAGAAAGTATAATAGCATTTTGAATACTTGATTTGTTTTTATACATGAAAAAATATTGGAAGAGACAGGAGAACTTGTAAGTACATGACAGATATAAATTATGATATAGATAAAACAGAAAATGAATACATTCATTTTGAGGGAGATACTTTATCAGAGCTGAAAGAGTTTCTATATTCAGATTCTGTATTTAAAGATTGCTGTGGATATATTACATATGTAAATAGTAATGCAAATATGAAGGCAGATTTGGCGATAGCAGTGTTGAACGGATATGGCGTATATCTTGGTTTTTGTGATGAAGAACATGTATATCTGTCTGTAGCTGACAGATTGAAATTGTGCAATGTACTGGATGTATGGGGAGATGGCTTATATGTGTCAGAAGGATTGTTTATTTCTCCACAGTTAGCATGGAAGGGAATATGTGAATTTGTCAAAACAGGAAAGTGGTGTAAAGAAATTGAATGGATTATGCCAGAGGACCTGCCGGATGAAGGTAATTATATCTGCTAAGAATCGAAAAACGCAGGCAAAGCATGTTTGTAAACATGCTTTGCCTGAAAAAATACTTTGAACGGAATCAATAAAATTTGTATACCTCTTATTTTTCAAATTTAATATGTTTTTTGATAGCGGCGAAACTTTCGGCACTTATTACATGCTCTATGCGGCATGCATCATCTGTAGCGGTTTTTTCATCAACGCCTAATGAAATAAGCCAATTAGATATAAATTCGTGTCTTTCATAAATCATACTGGCTATTTTTTCTCCTTCTTCAGTAAGGTATATAAATCCTGCGTCTGTCACTGTTATATATTCTTTCTCTTTTAGATTTTTCATTGCCACACTTACGCTTGACTTTTTAAATCCGAGCTCATTTGATATGTCAACAGAGCGTACAACAGGAAGTTTCTTGCTGAGGATTAAGATTGTTTCAAGATAATTTTCTGATGATTCATTTACCTTCATATTATACCTCCATTAATAAATGCTGCATCATATATTTAACATAATAAGAGAATAACATAAAATAATTATAAAGTAAAGTTTTGTGAATAAGTTGCTTTGTTATTTATTTTCGGTTATACTAATTTATAAGTATTATTGAAAGGATATTTTGAAAGATGAAAATTATAGATTTATTAAACGATAAAAGGGTTACACTATCTATGGAGGTATTTCCACCAAAAACTACAACAGCATTTGAAAATGTAAGCAGGGCAGTAAAACAGATATCTGCATTAAAGCCTGATTTTATCAGTGTTACGTATGGAGCAGGCGGTGGAACAAGTGAGCATACTATAAGTATTGCAAAAGATATTAAAGATGAGTATGGTGTAAATTCTATGGCGCATCTTACCTGTGTTTCTTCTACACGTGAGACGGTAGAACAGCAGATTATAAAGATGAAGGAGGCTGGCATTGAAAATGTGCTTGCGCTTAGAGGTGATATACCTGATGAAACACAGTTTCCTCTTCCGGGGCAGTTTCATTATGCATCGGACCTGGTAAGGGAGATAAAGAGAATAGCACCTGATATTTGTATTGGAGGCGCATGTTATCCAGAGGGGCATCCGGAGGCAGCTAATAAAAAGCAGGATATTTTGAATCTAAAGGAAAAGGTTGATGCGGGCTGTGAATTTTTAACTACACAGATGTTTTTTGATAATTCTATTTTTTATAATTACATATACCGTTTAAGAGAAGCTGGTGTAATGGTGCCTGTTATAGCTGCTATAATGCCAATTACCAAGAAAAATCAGGTTGATAGAAGCATACAGCTTTCAGGTTCTTGTGTGCCTGCAAGATTTAAAGCAATAGTAGATTGGTTTGGGGACGATCCTGCAAAGATGCAGCAGGCAGGTATAGCATATGCTACAGACCAGATTATTGATCTTATTGCTAATGGGATAAATCATATTCATATTTATACTATGAACAATCCTAAAGTGGCAGCAGGGATTATGGACAATCTGTCGGATATAATTGGAAAGTGAAAACAGTAAAAAAATATTTATTTATAATGGAGGAATTATTTTATGGAGAACAGCCATATTGAAACAAAATGTATACATGAGGGCTATAGACCAACTAATGGTGAGGCAAGGCAGATACCAATATGCCAGAGTACAACATTTAAATATGATACAAGTAATGAGATGGGATTGCTTTTTGATCTTGAAAAGGAGGGATATTTTTATACAAGATTGCAAAATCCGACTAATGATTTAGTTGCAGCAAAGATTGCAGGACTTGAGGGAGGTGTTGCTGCTATGCTTACTTCTTCAGGGCAGGCAGCGAATTTCTTTGCAGTATTTAATATTTGTGAAGCAGGAGACCACTTTATAGCATCATCATCTATATATGGAGGCACTTACAATCTTTTTTCTGTGACAATGAAGAAAATGGGCATTGAATGTACAATGATAGACCAAAATATGCCAGAGGAAGAGATAGATAAGCTTTTTAAACCTAATACCAAGGCAGTTTTTGGAGAGACAATTACTAATCCTACAGTATCAGTTTTAGATATAGAGAAGTTTGCACGTATTGCACACAGACATGGTGTACCACTTATTGTTGATAATACATTTGCGACTCCTATAAATTGTCAGCCTTTTAAGTGGGGAGCTGATATTGTAACACATTCGACTACTAAGTATATGGATGGACATGCTGTTGCTGTTGGAGGATGTATTGTGGATAGTGGCAATTTTGACTGGCTTGCACATGCTGAAAAATATCCAGGACTTACTACTCCAGATGAGTCTTATCATGGCATTACTTATGCGGAGCGTTTTGGAAAGGCTGCATATATTACAAAGGCTACGGCTCAGCTTATGAGGGATTTGGGTTGTATACAGTCACCGCAAAATGCATTCTATTTAAATCTTGGGCTGGAATCACTTGCTGTCAGGATGAAACAGCACTGTAGCAGCGCATTTGCGGTGGCAGAATATCTTAAGGATAATGATAAGGTAGCCTGGGTTAGATATCCTGACCTTGAGGAAGATGGCTCGCATGATTTGTTTAAAAAATATTTGCCGAATGGCTCATGTGGAGTGCTTTGCTTTGGTCTTAAAGGAGGGCGTGAGGTGTCTGTAAGCTTTATGGATAAGCTTAAGCTTGCGAGCATTGAAACCCATGTTGCTGACAGTCAGACGTGCCTTCTCCATCCTGCAAGTCATACACACAGGCAGATGACAGAAGAGCAGCTTTTAGCTTCAGGTGTTGAGCCAGATCTTATACGTTTTTCAGTGGGACTTGAAAATCCAGAAGATATAATAGCAGACTTGCAACAGGCATTTGATAGCATATAATTGATGATATGTAATTAAAAACATTTAATAAAAATTTTACTTACGAAAAGATGATTTATTTGTTAAAATATATAGAGGAGATGTGCCTGCTATTGCAGGCAGAATAAGATTTTAGTCGGGTTATCAGTGGTTACGTTATTATGATATGTTTGTAAAAAGTAATGTTTTGGTGTTTATTAATTGAAATGTTATTATTCATAGTGGGTTATATAGAATAATAATATTAGAAAATCATTTCGTAAGGAGGGATTAAAATGTTTAAAAAAGGTGAATTTGTTGTATATGGGCAGAGCGGAATATGTGAGATTACTGATATTATGCAGCTTAATATGACTGGTGTGGACCGCAAAAAGCTTTATTATGCGCTTGCTCCACAAAAGGATAAAAGCAGTATAATATATTCTCCAATTGATAATTCAAAAATAATAATTAGAGAGGTTATAACCAAAAAAGAAGCTGTTGAGCTGATTAGTGAAATACCAGATATTGAAGAACTTTGGATTACAAATGAAAAGCTTCGTGAGGAAAGTTATAAGGAGGCTATGGCAAGCTGTGACTGCAGGCAGTGGATAAAGATAATCAAGACTTTGTACGTGCGAAAGCAGGAAAGGTTGGCAGCAGGTAAGAAAGTGACAGCAACTGATGAACGTTATTATAAGCAGGCAAAGGATTATTTATATGCGGAGCTTAGTTTTGCACTTGGTAAGAAACCTGATGATATGGAAAAGATTATATGTGAATATATAGATGGGATTAGTGAAAAGCAAGGAGGATTACAGCCTGTAAATTAAGCGTATAAAAAACTTGTTTCTTTAAAAATATATTTATAAAAGATTAATCTAAGTAAAAACAG
>CAMWXG010000071.1 GCA_947178155.1 uncultured Lachnoclostridium sp. | reverse complement strand
TGTTCTACACTCTCCTCTTCGGCGGCAGGGCCAGAGGTGTATAAGAGACCGGCTATAGTATTTGTATTCACAAAACACGGCAGCAAAATCTGTGAATATTTTGCGAACCCTCTTTATTTTTTTGTCTATTTGTGGTATAAAGTAGAATGTTGTATTAGATACAATTTAGTAGTATAATACAATAGTAAGTGTTGTAGGAACAATTTTAAAATATGTTCCAGTATTAATATATTATAGTTTGGAGGAATAATTTTGAGAAAGTATAGTAAGTTTTTAATGGCTGTTCTTTGTACTGCCATAACATTGTCAACTGTTGGATGCGGTGATAGCAATGCAAATGATAAAAAAGATACTTCATCTGAGGCGGCTTCATCACCAGCAGCTTCTCCAAAGAAGACGAGTACAGTTCTTGATGAGGAGGGCAATATTGATTATGACTATTATGTGAAGCTTGGAGATTACAACAAAATTGAACTTAATACATCTTCTATAGATGAAAATACACAATCGCAGATTGATGATAATATTAAGGCATCAAATGATTATAAAGAGTCTAAAAAAGGTAAGGTTAAATCTGGCGATACAATTAATATATATTATGTAGGAAAGATAGAGGGTGAAACCTTTGAAGGTGGTTCATGCACAGAGGAAGATAATCCAGAAGGATTTAATCTTGAGATTGGTTCTGGAAGATTTATTGATGGATTTGAAGATGCACTTATTGGAAAGACTATAGGTAAAGAATATGAAATTGAGGCTTCATTTCCGGAAGAATATCCTCCAAATGAGGAACTTGCAGGAAAACCGGCAGTATTTACTGTGAATATTAATTATAAAGTTATTTATCCGGAACTTACAGATAAATTTGTAAAGAAAAATTTTAAGGATTTTGATGAAAATTATGATAATACTGCTGAAGGTTATACAAAATATATACGAAACAATATGATAAGAGATATGGCATGGGATTATGTATATATAAGTTCTACAGTAACAGAGTATCCTGATGATATGCTTGAAGAGGTAAAATTACAGTATGTTACTCCAATTACGTATTATCTTAGCAAGAATGGTACTACGTTGGAAGAATATCTTGAAGCTGCAGGGATGACTCAGGAGGATTTTGACAGTCAGGTGGAGAAGAGTGCTAAGACTGATTTAGAGAAACGTCTTATTTTTGGAGCAATTTTTAATAAAGAGGGCAGGGAAGTATCAGAAGAGGAGTATAAGGAGATATTAGACCAATATCTTAAAGAATATTCATGTGATGACCAGGAAGCTTTAGATAAGTTGTTTGAACAGTATTATGGCACTACTTCTGACAGCATAATTAATAATGAAATAATTTATGGTAATGTTGTTGATTTGCTTGCTGAAAATGTAAAGGAGATATAGGAAGAATAATGAGTAAACCAATAGTTGCGATTGTCGGGCGTCCAAATGTAGGTAAATCCACATTGTTCAATATGATGGCAGGTGAGCGTATCTCAATAGTAAAAGATACCCCAGGTGTTACAAGAGACCGTATTTATGCAGATGTGTCATGGCTTAATTATACATTTACCATAATGGATACAGGCGGAATAGAGCCTGATTCAAATAATATGATGCTTAAGAGCATGCGGGAACAGGCACAGATGGCTATTGATATGGCTGATGTGGTAATGTTTGTTGTTGATGTAAGACAGGGGCTTGTTGATGCTGACTACAAGGTCGCAGACATGCTTCGCAGGGCGAAAAAGAATATTATACTTGTTGTTAATAAAGTTGATAATTTTGACAAGTATATGGCAGATGTATATGAGTTTTATAATTTAGGACTGGGTGAGCCATATCCTGTTTCCGCAATAGGAAAGCTTGGTGTTGGTGATATGCTTGATGAAGTGACTGCACTTTTTCAGGAAAATAACATAGAAGAAGAGGATGAGCGCATTCGCGTTGCAATTGTTGGTAAGCCAAATGTTGGCAAGTCATCAATAATTAATAAGATTCTTGGGGAAAATAGAGTTATTGTTTCAGAAATAGCAGGTACAACAAGAGATGCGGTTGATACTGCGGTTACATGGGAAGATAAAGAGTATGTATTCATTGATACGGCAGGATTAAGGCGTAAGAATAAGATAAAAGAGGAAATTGAAAGATACAGCATACTGCGTACAGTATCAGCAGTTGAGCGCGCAGATGTAGTTGTACTTATGATTGATGCGGTAGAGGGAGTGACTGAACAGGACGCAAAGATTGCAGGTATTGCGCATGACAGAGGATGTGGTATGATTATAGCTGTCAATAAATGGGATTTAGTTGAAAAGGATAATAATACAGTAAAGGAATATACTAAAAAAATTAGGAACATTTTGTCATTTATGCCGTATGCATCAATAATTTTTATATCAGCACAGACAGGACAGAGGATCCCAAGATTATTTGATGAAATAGAAACCGTTGTACAAAACCATTCACTTAGGATAGCTACAGGGGTTTTAAATGAAATACTTACAGAGGCTGTTGCAATGCATCAGCCGCCTTCTGATAAGGGGCGCAGACTTAAAATATTTTATATGACGCAAGTAAGTGTAAAGCCGCCTACATTTGTTATATTTGTAAATGATAAGAAGCTCATGCATTTTTCATATACACGTTACATCGAAAATAAAATAAGAGAAGCGTTTGGATTTGCGGGAACACCATTAAGGTTCTTTGTTCGGGAACGCAAGAGTTGAGTGGGTTTTAAAATTAAAAATATACAAATTATATTGGCTTTGGCAAATTTGAAAAAGAATCAAACCTCAGAGGAGGCATTGTATGGTTGAGAATTTAATTTGTCTTGTTATTGGATATTTCTGTGGTTGTATTTCAAGTGGTTATATTGTTGGAAAGTTTTATCATATTGATATAAGAGATGCAGGCAGCGGCAATGCAGGTACGACAAATGTACTTCGTACTCTTGGAAAGTTCCCAGCTCTTATTACATTTGTAGGAGATTTAGCAAAAGCTGCTGTTCCTTTGCTTATTGTGAGGTTTGCAATTGATACACCACAGGGATGGTATCTTGTTTGTCTTTATACAGGACTTGGAGTAGTATTGGGACATAATTATCCTTTTTATATGGGTTTTAAAGGCGGAAAGGGTATAGCTGTTACAGCAGCAGTAGTTATGTTTACTTCACATCCGCTTATGGTGCCAATAGGAATTATTGTATTTGCATCAGTAGTAGCAATTTCACGCTATGTTTCACTTGGTTCACTTTTTGTGGCATGGTATATTCCTGTAAATACGCTGATATTATATAATAAGGATAGACAGTTCATACATATGATGGTGATAAGTCTTATCTTTACAGCACTTGCATATTTTCAGCACAGACAGAATATTGTAAGGATTTTTAATGGAACTGAAAATAAGATTTCAGGCAGAAAGAAGAACAATAAAAGTGTATAGGAAATTCTAATATTGTCAAAATGAATTTAATAAGCAAACAATTAATATATGTGTACTATTGTATACAGGAAAGAGGGGAAAATGAGTAAGGTTAGTTTTTTGGGAGCTGGTGTCTGGGGTACTGCTTTAGCTATTATGCTTGCTAAAAATGGACATGCTGTTACTTTATGGTCTGCTATTGGCGAAGAAATAGATATGCTTGCCAAATACCGTGAGCATAAAGAAAAGCTTCCTGGTGTTTTACTTCCTGATAGTGTTAGAGTAACAAAGGATTTGAAGGAGGCATGTATCGGATTTGATTTAATTGTATTTTCTGTTGCATCGCCTTATATAAGGACTACTGCTAAAAAAGCGGCAGCATATATACCAAATGGCCAGCGTATTGTGAATGTTGGAAAGGGAATTGAAGAAGGGACATTAAAAACTCTACATGAAGTTATTAAAGAAGAGCTGCCAAATTGTGATGTATGTGTGCTTTCAGGGCCAAGCCATGCTGAAGAAGTATGTGTTGGAATGCCTACTACAGTGGTGGTGGGTGCTGATAACGGAGAAACGGCAGGATTTATTCAGGAAATTTTTATGAATGATACATTTCGTGTTTATATAAGTCCTGATATTATAGGTATTGAGCTTGGAGGCTCTATTAAAAATGTTATTGCACTTGCAGCAGGAATATGTGATGGAATGGGGTTTGGTGATAATACCAAAGCAGCACTTATTACAAGAGGTATTACAGAAATATCGCGTCTTGGAGCTGCAATGGGCGGCAGACCTGAGACCTTTGCAGGACTTTCAGGTATTGGAGACTTGATTGTTACATGTACAAGCAATCACAGCCGCAATCATAATGCAGGTTATCTTATTGGCCAGGGCAGAACATTAAAAGAAACTCTTATAGAGGTAAATCAGGTAGTTGAAGGTGTGCATTCTGCAAAAGCAGCATACAGTCTTGCACAAAAGTATAATGTATCAATGCCTATAGTAGAACAGATAAATAAAGTTCTTTTTGAAGATGTGCCGGCAGCAGAGGCGATTAAAACACTTCTTACAAGAGACAGATGTAATGAATATCCAGATTTAGACTGGACAGAGCGTCATTAAAATTGAATTTAAGGCATATCCTATATAAAAATATCTTTAAATAGATGAAAGAATTAATATGGAGGATATGTCTATGTATAATGGAAGAAGCAGATATTATGGTGATAGTGGAGAAGAGGATTTTGATATACCTGTGAAGTCACGTGCTGAAAGGGTTATGGAGGCTAAAAGGGCTTTTGGAGAGGGCAAAAGTTCGGATAGGATAAATGGTTATTCTGACAGTTCATATAAAAGCAGACATCAGGCAAATAAAGCATACGAAAATGAACAAAAGCCTCCATTTGTGCTTATTAGATTTATCGCTGCGGCAATGCTTTTTTTGATTTTATTGTTTGCGGTAAAAAATGATTTTTCTTTTGAAGGCTTTGACAGGGAGTATATTATGAAATGCCTTGAAAGTAATGATTACTGGAATATGCTGGTAGAGAAAGCGGGTGATGCAGCATCAGAAGTTGTAGCATGGTACAAGTCAATTAAGTAGCAGGAATTACACTGCAGAAATGAGGGAATTATGAGAAAGTATACAAAAGCTTTGTTATCAATAATAATGTCATTTTCATTATCAATATCAAGCGGGGTATTGAATTTTGCATCTGCTGGTGTGAGGGAGCCTATAGCAGAAGAATATGAGAATGAAGTACATATTAAAAATATAAATGAAAATATTGCAGAAGATGATACTTTTGCATTGCAGAATTCTGTCGCAACACAAAATTCGATAGAGAGTATGTCTGATGAGGTAGACAGGCTTCTTAACAGAGACAGTCTTAAGGGGGAAGTAAGCACATATCAATATAAGGGAAAAGATGGAGATATAGAATGGACTATTGATTATTATGGTGTTCTTACTCTTACTGGAAATGGTGATTATTCAGATGTAACTGCAAATGGTGCATACCCTGCATGGTATACATACAGGTCAAGTGTTACAAGTGCTGTTTTACAGGTTACAGGGATTCATTCAACATGCAAGATGTTTGCAGGTATGACAGGGCTTTCAGGCATTGAGATTTCTTATTTTGATGTAAGCAGTGTAACAGATGCAAGTCATATGTTTGATGGATGCAGTGCGATTTCAAGCCTTGATTTTACCAAGCTTCCAATGACGAATCTAGCCAATGCAAGTTATATGTTTAATGGCTGTACAAATCTGTCAGACCTTCAATTTATGGGGTGGTATACCAATAATATTACCGATATGAGTTATATGTATGCAGGCTGCAAGAGCTTGTCTGATATTGACCTTAAGTTATACAATACTGCAAAGGTAACAAATATGTCCCATATGTTTTATAATTGTGAGGGGTTAAGCAGTCTTAACATTAATGAGAGGGGATTTGAGAATTTTGACACATCAAATGTAACTGATATGAGTTATATGTTTTCAGGATGTACAGGTCTTAGGGATTTTAGCAGCACTTTGGAGCTTAATATTAATACTGATAAAGTAACAAATATGAAGTGTATGTTTGAGAAGTGCGAAATTGCAGTTATTGATGTATCTAAATTTAACACATCAAATGTAACAGATATGAGTGGAATGTTTGCAGGATGCAGAAGTCTTAATACATTATCTTTAAGAAACTTTAATACATCCAATGTAACAGATATGAGCAGTATGTTTAAGGAGTGTGGTTATTATAGTTTCCTTGATTTAAGTAATTTTAATACATCCAATGTAACAAACATGAGTGATATGTTTAATGGATTTGAGTGCAATATATTAAATATTTCAAATATAGACACATCAAATGTAACAAATATGCATGCAATGTTTAAAGATTGTACTTTGCTAAATTTTGATTTAAAAAACTTTAAAACAAGCAAAGTTACCGATATGGGGGAAATGTTTAGAAATTGTGTTAATGTGAGTATAATGGATTTCAGCTCATTTGATACAAGCTCTTTAAGTAATATTGGAAATATGTTTACAGGCTGTACAAGTCTTACACTCATTACAGCACCTGCAAATATGACCAGAAATATTGATTTACCGGTTGATTCAAATTATCCATGGTATGATTCAAACAGTAAGGAATGCAGGTTTATGGCATCAGGACTTACAAGCACAGCAAATTATTACAGAACAGCTGCACCTACAGTGCCAGATACATCTGCACCAAGTCCAACAGCCAGTCCTACGCCTAGACCAAGTGCTACGCCAACAGCAAGTCCTACAGTACGTCCAAGTACATCGCCAACAGTGAGTCCTGTGGCAAGCTCAAGACCAAGCACATCACCAACAGCGAGTCCAAGGCCAAGTACTACGCCAACAGCAAGTCCTACAGTACGCCCAAGCACATCGCCAACAACGAGTCCAACGGCAAGTCCGAGCACATCGCCAACGGCAAGTCCAAGTCCTACTCCTGCAGTTTCTGAAATAAAAGAAGGTTCAGTATGGACTGTAGATAACTTAATGTATACGGTGACTAAGAATGATGGTAATACAAGAACTGTTGATTTTTCATCAGTAACAAAAAGTATTGTTAATTTAAAAATACCTGCTGCCGTTACTATAAGCGGTGAAAAATTTAAAGTTACAGGGATAACAGAGTATGCACTTGCAGGTAATGATAAGGTTGCAAATGTAACTATAGGAAGCAATGTGACTAAAATAGGCAAAAGTGCATTTAGAAAGTGTCCTGTGCTTCAGGAAGTTAAAATAGGTAAAAATGTAAAAAGCATAGGTGCTAAATGCTTTTTCAAGTCAAATCTTTTAAGAAAGATTACAATAAATTCACAGAAGCTTAAAAATGTAGGGAATCAGGCATTTTATCAGATTTCAAACAAGAATACCGTATATGTTCCAAAGTCTAAATACAGCAGTTATAAAAAACTTATTGGTAATGGGTTAAATTATAAGAAAAAAGGATAGATAATACTTTACTTTATATAAATGTAATGATAAAATACTTGATTGTAATAAGCAGCACAGACAATCGCAGCTGCATGTGCCGAAAGGCCGCAGGTGAGGAAAGTCCGGGCTTCACAGGGCAGTATGCCGGATAACGTCCGGTGGAGGTGACTCTAAGACCAGTGCAGCAGAAAATAACCGCCTGATTTTTCAGGTAAGGGTGAAAAGGCGGGGTAAGAGCCCACCGCTTCTTTGGTAACAGAGAAGGCTGTGTAAACTCCATACGAAGCAAGACCGAACAGAAACGATACAGTTGCCCGCTGTGTTTCGGGTAGGTTGCTTGAGCCTGTTGGTAACGACAGGCCTAGATAGATGATTGTCTGATACAGAACCCGGCTTACAGTGCTGCTTATTATATAAATATTTTACTATTAACAGTAAAGCTGTGAAAATAGAAAAAATAGTTAATTTTTGCAGCACAAAATATACAGAAAAGAGAGGAATGTACATATATGCCACTCACACCAATGATGCAGCAATATATTGATACAAAAGAGGAATACAAAGATTGTATTCTTTTTTATCGTTTAGGAGATTTTTATGAAATGTTTTATGACGACGCACAGGTATGCTCAAAGGAGCTTGAGCTTACCCTTACAAGCAAAAGCTGTGGGCTTGAAGAGCGGGCTCCTATGTGCGGCGTTCCTTTTCATTCAGTTGATACATATTTAAATAAACTTATTGGCAAGGGTTATAAGGTCGCGATATGTGAACAGGTAGAAAATCCAAAAGAAACAAAAGGGATAGTTAAGAGAGAGGTAATACGTGTCGCAACACCAGGAACTAATTTAAATACCCAGGCGCTTGATGAGAGTCGAAATAATTATCTTATGTGTGTTGTATATACGACAAATGCTTATGGTGTGGCATATGTTGATGTTACAACAGGAGATTTTTATATGACTGAGTTTGATGAAGAAGGAAAGCTTCTTGATGAAATCAGTAAGACAGAGCCTTCTGAAATTATATGCAATGATTCATTTCTTGTGTCAGGAATTGACATAGAAGATTTAAGAGAAAGGCTTGGAATAACTGTTTCTTCTGTTGAGGCATGGTATTTTGATGAAGATAAATGTAATCAGACAATACAAGAACACTTTAAAGTGTCTTCTTTGGCAGGACTTGGTCTTTCTGATTACAGCATTGGCGTGACAGCTTGTGGTGCTGTCCTAGAGTATCTTGTGGAGACACAAAAAATAAATCTTGACCATATTACATCAATTAAGCCATATGCTCCTAATAATTATATGCTGCTTGACCGTTCTACCAGAAGAAATCTTGAGTTATGCGAAACGATGAGGGAAAAGTCAAAGAGAGGTTCACTTTTCTGGGTGCTTGATAAGACTAATACTGCAATGGGGGCGAGGTTGCTTCGCAAATCCATTGAACAGCCATTAATTGATATTAAAGAGATAAATGCAAGGCTTGATATTATAGAGGAGCTTAATGATAATGCTATTTCACGTGAGGAGTTAAGGGAATATCTAAGTCCGATATATGATATAGAGCGCCTTATTGGAAAGATTAGTTATAGAAGTGCAAATCCAAGAGATTTGATTGCTTTTAGACAGTCACTTTCAATGCTTCCTCATATTAAATTTTTGCTTGGCACATTTGAAAAATCAGGACTTAAGGATTTTTCAGAACAACTTGATGATTTAAAGGATATATTTGAACTTGTGGACAGTTCTATTGAAGAGGAACCTCCTATTTCAATACGTGAAGGTGGTATTATAAAAGAGGGTTTTAATGAAGATGTTGACAGGTTAAGGAGTGCTAAGACTGAGGGTAAGAACTGGCTTGCAAAGCTTCTTGAGGACGAAAAGGAGCGTACAGGCATTAAAAATCTGCGCATTAAATATAACAAAGTCTTTGGTTATTATCTTGAAGTAACTAATTCTTATAAAGATTTAGTTCCTGACGACTGGACTCGAAAACAGACACTTGCTAATGCAGAACGATATACAACGCCGCGTCTTAAGGAGCTCGAAGATACTATACTTGGGGCAGAGGACAAGCTCTACAATATGGAGTACAACGTATTTTGTGAAATAAGGGACAGTATTTATGCCAATATAGGCAGAGTTCAGGCAGCAGCACATATTGTTGCAAATGTTGATATGTTTGCCTCGCTTGCACTTGTGGCAGAGCAAAATAATTATGCACGTCCGATTATTGATAAAAAAGGCTGTATTGATATAAAAAACGGTCGTCATCCTGTAGTCGAAAAGATGATAAGCAACGATATGTTTGTTGCTAATGACACATATCTTGACAGCAATAAACATCGTATTTCAATAATTACAGGACCTAATATGGCAGGGAAATCTACATATATGCGTCAGACTGCACTTATAGTATTGATGGCGCAGATTGGTTCATTTGTGCCTGCTAAGAGTGCTCATATTGGCATTGTAGACAGAATATTTACAAGGGTTGGAGCATCAGATGACCTTGCAAGCGGTCAGAGTACATTTATGGTGGAAATGACAGAGGTTGCCAATATTATAAGAAATGCAACAAAGAACAGTCTTATTATTCTTGACGAAATAGGGCGTGGAACAAGTACATTTGACGGACTTAGTATAGCATGGGCAGTTGTAGAGCATATTGCCAACACTAAACTTCTAGGTGCTAAAACACTTTTTGCTACACACTATCATGAACTTACAGAACTTGAGGGAAAACTTGACAGTGTTGATAATTATTGTATAGCAGTTAAAGAACAGGGAGACGACATAGTATTTTTAAGAAAGATTATAAAAGGAGGGGCTGACAAAAGCTATGGTATACAGGTGGCAAAGCTTGCAGGTGTTCCAGAGACTATATTAGAACGTGCACGCCAGATTGTAGGACAACTTAGTGATAATGATATTGCAGGACATGCAAAGGATATTGATGTAGTGAATGGACTGCCTGATTATAATTATGGGATAGAGCAGCAGACAAACTCAAAGAAGAAGACACGCGGCAAGAGTGAAAAAGAAATTGAAGCTGCACAAATGGGACAAATATCTCTATTTGATGCAGGAAATTCAAGTATAAAGACAGATGATATAATAATAGAATTACATGATATTGATTTATCAAATACAACGCCTATAGATGCAATGAATATTTTGTATAAGATTCAGGAAAAACTGCGTGAAAGAATGTAACAGGGAATGATTTTTAATATTAATTAAATTTTGAGTTGGATAGGGAGATATACTTTTCAGATGGCAATATTAAAACATGTTTGAAAATTGCTTTTTGCAAGATGTTCTATCAAAGATGCGGCGAGAATTTTAAAATATATAGAAAACAATACGGCTGAAGATAATTTTGCAAAAAGGTTAGAAGCAGAGGGAATTATAGATACACTTAGTAATGAAAATAGAATTATTGGATAAAAAATAAATAGCAGTATGATAAACAGGAGTAAAATACCAATAAGAATGGAGGTCTGATATGTCAATACATCTTCTTGATCAGGATACAATTAACAAAATCGCCGCAGGTGAAGTAATAGAAGGTCCTAAAGCAGTTGTTAAGGAACTTATTGAAAATGCGATTGATTCAGGTGCAAATTCTATTACAGCAGAGATTAAGGATGGTGGCAAAAGCCTTATTAGAATTACGGATAATGGTTGTGGCATTAATGAAAATGACATTGTGCTTGCGTTTACTCCACATGCAACAAGTAAGATTAGTGATGCAAAGGATATTCTTTCTGTATTAACACTTGGCTTTCGTGGTGAAGCCCTTGCAAGTATTGCATCCGTTTCACAGCTTGAGATGCTGACAAAGACAAGAGAAGCATTTAGTGGCAGAAGGTATGTTATTGAAGGGGGCGAAGAAAAAAGACATGAAGAAATAGGATGTCCTGACGGCACTACTTTTATAGTAAGAAACTTGTTTTACAATACTCCTGCGAGACTTAAATTTCTTAAAACGGCACAGACAGAAGCAGGCTATATAAGTAGCGTTGTAGAGCATATGGCACTGTCACGCCCTGATATTGCTTTTAGATTTTTAAATCAAAATCAGCAAAAACTACATACGTCAGGCAATGGAAATCTCAAAGATGTGATTTATAATATATATGGGCGTGATACGGCAGCAAATCTTCTTGAACTTAATGCAGATAGTGAAGTGTGCAGTATAAGAGGATTCATTGGTAAGCCTGTTATATCACGTGGAAATAGAAGCTATATGATTTACTTTATAAATGGCAGGTTTATTAAGAGTAATTTAATTTACCGCGCTATTGAAGAAGCATATGCGCCATATACAATGCAGCATAAATTCCCATTTACGGTACTTCACTTTAATATAGAGCCTGAATTTATAGACATAAATGTGCATCCACAGAAAATGGAAGTACGTTTTACTAATGAAAAAGAGCTTTATACTTCAATTTATAATGCTCTTTCAGAAGCACTTTCAAAAAGAGAACTTATACCAGATGTAACATTTGACAGCAGCAGAGCAAAAAAGGCCGGAGATAGTATTAATATTAAAGATGTAAAAAAAGTTACAGGGAATACAAGTTATATATCAAAAGATACTATTGCAGAAAAAAAATCAGATGAAATACAGATGCCTAAAAGTTGTCAGAAAAAATTAGAAACAAATGATATATCTGTTTCAAAAGATTTACAACAGCCAACAGTAAATGATAGATCAGTGTCAGGAAATTTGCAGCCAGTAGTAAATGATAGATCGGTATCAGAAAATTTGCAGTCAGCAATTAGGGATATAGGAGATGTGGCGTTGTTTATACCTTCAAAGGAGGATATGCAGTGTTTATTTGGCAGGAGAGATAGAGAACAGTCACAAAAAGAAGATGCATTAAATAATATGTTAGTACAAGAGGGGAGCTTAAATGAAATAGCAGATTATAATATTAAAAATGTTAAGCAGGAAAATTTATTTGAAGACAATTTTTTGTCTGAACAAGCGCATTTGGACATAAAAATAATAGGACAGGTTTTTTCAACATACTGGATATTGCAGTATAATGACAGTATGTATATGATAGATCAACATGCTGCGCATGAAAAAGTGTTGTATGAGCGTTTTATGAAGCAGCTGGCGAAAAATGAGCCTATGGTTCAGATGGTAGAACCGCCTGTAGTTCTTAGCCTGTCAATGACATTACAACAGTCACTTGAAGAAAATATGGACATATTTGAGCGACTTGGATATCGTATTGAAAATTTCGGAGGACGTGAATATATGGTAAGTGGAGTACCTGCAAATCTTCCTAATGTGGCAGCAGATGAGCTTATTATAGAAATTATAGACGAGCTTTCTAAAGAAAAGATAAATAAAACTCCTGAAATCCTTTTGGAGCGAGTGGCAACGATGTCATGCAAAGCAGCGGTCAAGGGTGGCAATGATATTGCAACAGAACAGATGCATGAGCTGTTAAAAGAACTCATGACACTTGATAATCCATATAATTGTCCGCATGGCAGACCAACAATGATACGAATGACAAAAAGAGAGCTTGAAAAGAAGTTTAAGAGGATTGTTTAATTTTATGTAATTTTAGTGTTCCATCCAGCCAGTAATTGAATTTTCAGCACCTTGTATTTTGTCATCTGCCGCGTTGTCGTCAGTCAACGATGCCAATTAGCACAGCATAAGCCGTCTGGCTTACGCTGTGCTGAAGATAAGATATCGCTTTTATATATTTTTTGAGAGTCCTGTATAAAGAGAAGCACGCTGATTTAGTGGAATTTTTAGTAAATCCATGACTTTTTCTGCTGTCCACCCTGTACTATCCATCAGATTTTTAATATCAAGCAGTCGGATTTCCTGTCGTCCTGCCTGTAATCCCTCCTGTCG
>CAMWXG010000070.1 GCA_947178155.1 uncultured Lachnoclostridium sp. | reverse complement strand
GTTTCAAAATTATATAAAATGGTACTGACAAATATTAAGTTAAAATGCTGGTAATAGTATTGAAGTTTAAGAATATTTTTGGTATATTTATATAGGAGGCTATGAAAGGATAATTATGTTTATTTGAGTGGTCATTGTGCGTATAAAATTTAAAACAGGAGAATTGTTTATGAAGGGAAAATGGAAAAAACTGATTGCTTTTATGATAGCGGTTTTAATGATGATAATGCCTTTTTCAGCAACTATTGTGCAAGCAGCAAAAACAAATGTAAAAATAACAAATAAAACACTTAAACTTAGTAAGACAAAAGTTAATCTTAATGTTGGGGATGATGACAAGGTTAAGGTTAAAGCTGCTTCAGGTCTGAAAGTTAAAAGTGTTAAGTGGTCTGTAACAAAAGGGAAAGGTATAATAAAATTATCTGCTAAATCAAACAAATCGGTTTTGATTACAGGTGTTAAAGAGGGAAAGGCAACTGTACAGGCAAAGATTAAAACATCTGCCGGAACTGCTACAAGGACAGTTAATGTTACTGTTTTAACTGATGAAGATGAACAGCAATCGCCTGAAACACAGCCTACAATACAGCCAACAACTGCACCTGCCACACCTATTGATGATACTGAGGTAAAAAAGCTTATACATTATAATATGACTTGCAGCGAGGATGGCAGTCTTTTGCTAGACCAGTCCGGAAATGGGAATGATGCAGAGTTAGTAGGAGTAGATGCAACAATGCAGCAGAATCAGTCACTTCTTCTTGAAAAGAATGGATACATAAAACTTCCGGAAAAGGTATTTACGGGAAGAAATAACCTTACAATATCAATCTGGCTAAAAAATTACAGTGGTACAGTTAATACAAGTGCAATGTTTATTGGAACAAAAGAAAATTTACCAGTATCATACTGGCTTCTTAATCCAAGTAATCCTGCAGGACGTATGAAATCTGTTATGACTAATTCAATAAATGCAGCAGAGCCTTATACTACTGAAGTTGGGATAAGTGCATCTGTACCAACAAATGGAGTTGACGGACCTTTTACAGGAACAGAGTGGAACCACTATGTAACAGTGATTACTCCAGAAAGTATTACAGGATATTTTAATGGTGAAAAAGTTGGGACTTCAAAACTGGATATGAAAATAAGTGATTTTGGAAGTGATATTGCTGCGTATATTGGAAAATCATCTTATCCTGATGTTACATATACAGGGTTTGTAAGAGAAGTTGAGGTATATCAGGGAGCAAAAACAGATGAAGAAATAGCACAACTCTACAAGGACAGTAAAGGCGAGGATATGGAGAAAAAAGGAACAGAATCAGAAATTTTTATTGCAGACAGGGCAGATCCATATATTACATTAGGAGCAGATGGGTATTATTATTTTACAGCATCTTATCCAATGTATGGTGCAAAAGATAAAGAAGGATATGACAGAATTGTTTTAAGAAGATCTAAGACAATTGAAGGTTTAAAAACTGCAGAGGAAAAGGCAGTTTGGGATGAGAGTGAAAGTGAAATTTCTCATCGTTTTATATGGGCGCCGGAAATGCATTATATTGGCGGCAAATGGTATTTGTATTATGCAGCAAGTGGTTCATCTAAAAATGTCTGGGATATTAATTGTCATGTGCTTATGTGCAAGGGGGATGATCCTTATAATGACAGTTGGGAAGAAAAAGGAAAATTTCAGGCAGCAGATGGGGATAATATATCATTTACAAATTTTTCACTTGATATGACATACTTTGAATGTAATAATAAATCATATGTAATCTGGGCGCAAAAAGTCGGTACTTCAAATTTATATATGGTTGAAGTTGATCCTAAAGAGCCATGGAAAACGACAACGAAAGCAATGCTGCTTACTAAGCCTGAATATTATTGGGAGTGTGTTTCAATCCCTGTAAATGAAGGACCTTCAGTATTAATTCACGATGGAAAAGTAATAGTAGCTTATTCTGCATCTGCTACAGGGCCTGAATATTGTATAGGTTATATGTATGCAGACGAAAAAGCAGATTTGATGGATATTAAATCATGGACAAAACAGAAAACTCCAGCTCTTACTTCTGAAGATTTAATAGATGAGTATGGACCGGGACATAATTCTTTTACAGTAGATGAGAATGGAAATTATGTGTTTGTATATCATTCACGCTCAAAAGAATGTTATGAAGGAAATTGTGGTTATGGAACAGAGGATCCACTATATGATCCATGTAGAAGTGCAAGAATACGTACTGTTCAGTGGGATGAAAACGGGCTTCCTATACTGAATCAGTAAATTATTAAATCATAAAGCATAAATGATTTTTTCATAGTAAACAAAAACAGCCAACATTGTTCATATAAATGTTGGCTGTTTTTTATGTTTTTACTACTGCTATATAATGCGTAATACTTAAAATTTGTAAAGAACAGTTATATAATTATTAATCGGCATTAAGTTTATTGATTGTTTCTGTGATATCCTCATATTTTAAATCTTTGCCACTGAAAGATAAGATTGAATGTATAGGTGTTTCTTCAAAATACATTTTCATTTTATCTATTGCTTCTTTTTGTGGCAGGTTTTTATCATTTTCATTAATTCCCTTAACAAGCATTTCGTTAAGAGGTGATATATCTTTTGCAAAAAGTTCTACATCTTTGCAGGTAGTTGTTTCATCAGCATGAAAAGGAAGTTTTTTGGTAGCTGTAATATCTATATCTGCACTGTATTTAATATCTCTTGATGATGCGCCTATAAGTATTCCATAGCTTCCGCTTTCTGCAAACCAGTCCCCAAGTGTTTCGTTAAAATATGCAAATGAGCGTATATCAAGCTCCATGCATACAGTTTTTGTTTCATTAGGCTCAAGGAAAACTTTTTCAAAATTTTTAAGTTCCTTTTCCGGGCGATTTTCAAGTCCGATAAAATTCTTTATATATAGCTGAACAATTTCTGCTCCAGACATGCTGCCTGTATTTGTTATGTCAATATATACTTTTATATTATCATTGTCATTTGCTTTTAGTGAAGCATTATCTTTTGTGAAAGCTGTTTTAGTACCATTTATTTCTATAGCCATATTGCTGTAAGAAAATGTTGTATAACTAAGTCCGTAACCAAATGGGAACAAAACATCCATTTTACGTTTATCATAATATCTGTAGCCAATAAATATGCCTTCGCTGTAATGAACTTTCTTTCTGCTTCCTGGAAAGTTTAAGAAAGAAGGGTTATCTTCAAGTCTTAGAGGAAAGGTTTCAGCAAGTTTACCAGAAGGATTGGCATATCCAAATAAAAGGTCAATGGCAGCACCACCACATGCCTGTCCCCCAAGATACATTTCAAGCACAGCGCTAACCTTATCAAGCCATGGCATTAAGATAGGGGAACCATTGTGAAGTACAACTACAACATTTTTTTGTACTTTGCATATTTCATCTATAAGGAAGTTTTGACAGTTCGGCATATTTAGATGTGTTCTGTCATATCCCTCACTTTCAAATGCATCAGGAAGTCCGGCAAATATAACACAGGTATCTGCTTCCTTTGCATTTTTAACAGCCTCTTCCAAAAGTTTATCATCTGTTTCATCTTTTTCAATATCATAGCCTTGTGAATATGTTATTTCAATGCCCTCAAGCTTATCTGATTCTTTTAATTTATTTACTGCTTCAATAGCGCTTTCTATTTTATAGCAGTTAATATGACTTGAGCCGCCACCCTGTATTCTTGGTGCATCTGCAAATTTTCCAATAAATGCAATTTTTTTATTACCTGAAAGTGGGAGTATACCATCATTTTTTAATAAAACTGCTGAATTTACAGCTGTTTTTCTTACAAGATTATGATGTTCTTCCTTATCATATGATGTGTCACTATGATTAGTTATGCTGTCATCAACAAGTTTTAAGACTCTTCTTACTGCATTGTTAAGGATTTCTTCTCCAAGCAATCCTTTTTGTACAGCCTTTACAATAAGTTTGTCCGTTTCGCCATGACTTGAAGGCATTTCAAGGTCAAGACCTGCTTTAAGAGCTTCTATTCTGTCGTTCATAGCACCCCAGTCTGTCATTACAAGTCCCTTAAAGCCCCATTCATCACGAAGTATTTTATTTAGAAGTGTGTCGTTTTCACATGAATAGGTTCCATTTATTTTGTTGTAGCTGCACATAACAGTCCATGGCTGTGAAGCTTTGATGGTTTTTTCAAATGCAGTAAGATATATTTCCCTTAATGTTCTTTCATCCATTTCAGAGCTAATACTCATTCTGCGCCATTCCTGATTATTTGCGGCAAAGTGCTTAAGACTTGTGCCAACACCATTTTTTTGTACTCCAGATACAAAAGCAGCTCCAAGCTCTCCTGCCAAAAAAGGATCTTCTGAATAATATTCAAAATTACGTCCACATAGAGGAGAACGTTTCATATTGATACCTGGACCAAGCAAAACATTAACATTTTCGGTCTGACATTCTTTGGCAAGTGCATCACCTACTTCTTTTATAAGAGTTCTGTCGAAAGAACATGCCATAGCAGAAGCAGTAGGGAAACATACTGCTTGGACAGTAATAGTTTCTCCAGATGAATTTTTTTCCTCCTTTCTCAAACCATGTGGACCATCAGAAACCATAGCGGCAGGGAGATTAAGTCTTTTAATAGCTTTTGTATGCCATGCATCGGCACCTGAACACATAGAAGCCTTTTCCTCTAAAGTCATTTCGCTAAGAATTTTTTCAATATCTAATTTACCCATAAAAACCTCCTTATATGTATAATTATACTCATGAATGAAAAAGTTTTATATATTTCGTTAATGAGTATGTGTCGGCTGTGTAACAAAACAGATAATTTTCTTACACAGCAGTGCTTTTGGCACTGAATGCACACATTTTGCCAAAAGTAATGAAAAAATAACCATTAATATATTTTATAAGAAAAAGAGTCCGCCTCATGGCGAACCCATGTATTACTATGAATCAAAAATTTTTAATGTTTTTGGCAAAACTCATGCCAAAAATCCTTGAATTTAATCAGCTGTGAATAGAACAAAAATATACAGAAATAGCCATTTAGAGCTTGACAGCAAAATAGTTTGATGGTAATATGAAAAATGCGCTATTGTGGCTGACTATACTATAAATTATTCTCTGTAATTATATCATAATTTATGAGAAATGAAAAGACTTTTTATCAATTAGTAAAAAAGACTAAAATTAGTGTCAGGCTGCAAAATACTCTAAAAATTAAGGAGTGAAACATCTATGGAGAAAAACAGAATGCGTCCGATAAAAGTAGGCAGTGGTGTGAGAATGAGTTATGCGCGTCAGAACGAAGTGCTTGACATGCCTAATCTCATTGAGGTACAGACTAATTCTTACAAATGGTTTTTGGATGAGGGGCTGAAAGAAGTATTTCGTGATATTTCCCCTATTTCTGATTTTGGTGGGCATCTTAGTCTTGAATTTGTGGATTTTGAACTTTGCAGGGACGAGATTAAGTATGATATCGACCAGTGTAAGGAAAGAGATGCAACTTATGCTGCACCGCTAAAGGTAAAAGTCAGGCTGCATAATAAGGAAACTGAAGAGATTAAAGAGCATGAAATCTTTATGGGGGATCTCCCTTTAATGACTGCCACAGGTACATTTGTTATCAACGGCGCAGAACGTGTTATAGTAAGCCAGCTTGTACGTTCACCAGGAATTTATTATGCTATTGGTCATGATAAGATTGGTAAAGAGCTGTATTCGGCTACTGTTATACCAAATCGTGGTGCATGGCTGGAATATGAGACAGACTCCAATGATGTGTTTTACGTTCGTGTAGATAGAAATAGAAAGGTTCCAATCACTGTATTTTTAAGAGCATTGGGACTTGGTACCAATGAGCAGATTAAAGAGTTGTTTGGTGATGAACCAAAGATTTTGGCAAGTATTGAAAAGGATACAACTGAAAATTATCAGGATGGTCTTCTTGAACTTTATAAAAAGCTTCGTCCTGGTGAACCTCTTTCAGTTGATAGTGCTGAAAATCTTTTAAACGGCATGTTTTTTGATCCAAAAAGATATGATCTTGCAAAAGTTGGAAGGTATAAGTTTAATAAAAAACTGCATTTTAAAAACAGAATCACCGGATTTAAACTTGCAGAAGATGTAGTTGTTCCGGCTACGGGGGAAGTATATGATGCTGGTACTATAGTTACAGAGGAAATTGCAACAGAGATGCAGAATGGAGCAGTTCCTTATGTAATGATTGAGAGTGAAGATATGGTGACAAAGGTACTCTCAAATCTTATGGTAGATTTAAAGGCTTATCTGCCTGATATTGATCCAAAAGAGCTTGAGGTTACAGAAAGTGTCTATTATCCTTTATTAAAACAGATTCTTGATGAAAATGATGATATTGAAGAAGTTAAGGAACTTGTACGTTTTAATGTAACAGAACTTATACCAAAGCATATTACAAAGGAGGACATATTTGCCTCTATAAATTATAATATGCATCTTGAATATGGTATTGGAAATGATGATGATATAGACCACCTTGGCAACCGCCGTATACGTGCAGTGGGTGAACTTCTGCAAAATCAGTATCGTATAGGTCTTTCAAGAATGGAAAGGGTTGTGCGTGAGAGAATGTCTACACAGGACATTACCACTATAACAGCACAGTCTCTTATAAATATAAAACCTGTTACTGCTGCTGTTAAGGAGTTCTTTGGAAGTTCGCAGCTTTCACAGTTTATGGATCAGAACAATCCGCTTAGTGAACTTACACATAAAAGACGTCTTTCAGCATTGGGACCAGGTGGTTTGTCACGAGACAGGGCAGGATTTGAGGTTCGAGATGTACACTATACACATTATGGACGTATGTGCCCTGTAGAGACACCTGAAGGTCCAAATATTGGTCTTATTAATTCGCTTGCTTCATATGCACGAATTAATGAATATGGATTTATTGAGGCTCCATATAGAAAGCTTGATAAGACAGATCCGGCGAATCCTGTTGTAACAGAGGACGTTATATATCTGTCAGCAGATGAAGAAGATAAATATGTGGTTGCACAGGCAAATGAAGAGCTTGATGAACAGGGGCGTTTTGTCAGAAATAATGTATCAGGCCGTTTCCGTGAGGATACATCTGAATTTGAAAAGTCAAAGATAGATTTGATGGACGTTTCTCCTAAAATGGTATTTTCGGTTGCTACAGCTATGATACCATTTCTGGAAAATGATGATGCTAACCGAGCACTTATGGGTTCCAACATGCAGCGTCAGGCAGTTCCTTTGCTTGTAACAGAAGCTCCTGCTGTTGGAACAGGTATGGAGATGAAGGCAGCTGTTGACTCTGGTAACTGTGTTATTGCAAGAGAAGATGGAGTTGTGGAGCGCTCTGCTTCAAATGAAATTATAGTAAAATCAGTAACAGGAGCACGTCAGAGATATAAGCTTGCTAAATTCCAACGAAGTAATCAGGGCACTAGCATGAATCAAAAGCCTATAGTATCAAAGGGTGATGAGGTAAAGAAGGGACAGGTTATTGCAGATGGTCCTTCTACCTGTGGTGGCGAGATTGCGCTTGGCAAAAATCCACTTATTGGTTTTATGACATGGGAAGGCTATAATTACGAGGATGCCGTACTTTTAAGTGAAAGGCTTGTCCAGGAAGACGTTTATACATCTGTCCATATTAATGAATATGAGGCAGAAGCAAGAGATACAAAGCTTGGTGCTGAGGAGATTACGCGTGATGTACCTGGTGTTGGTGATGATGCACTTAAAGACCTTGATGAGAGAGGAATAATCCGTATTGGCGCCGAAGTTCGTGCAGGTGATATTCTGGTAGGAAAGGTTACACCAAAAGGAGAAACAGAGCTTACCGCAGAAGAAAGGCTTCTTAGGGCTATATTTGGGGAAAAGGCAAGAGAAGTAAGAGATACTTCACTTAAAGTTCCTCATGGAGAGTTCGGAATAATAGTTGATGCCAAGGTGTTTACAAGGGAAAATGGTGATGAGCTTCCTCCAGGTGTAAATGAAAGTGTTCGTATATATATTGCGCAGAAGCGTAAGATTCAGGTTGGAGATAAGATGGCAGGACGTCATGGAAATAAGGGTGTTGTTTCCAGAGTGCTTCCTGTTGAGGATATGCCGTTTCTTCCAAATGGTCGTCCGCTTGATATAGTGCTTAATCCATTAGGCGTGCCATCACGTATGAATATTGGTCAGGTACTTGAGATACACTTAAGTCTTGCATCAAGGGTGTTAGGATTTAATATTGCCACACCTGTATTTGATGGTGCAAACGAGGAAGATATCATGGATACGCTTGAGATTGCCAATGATTATGTCAATACTCCGCTTAATAAGGAGGAGCTTGAAGAGGCGCGCACAAAAGCAGCAGAAGAACAGGACGAGGAGGAACTTAAGCGTTTAAAGGATGTGGTTCCTTTTGAAGATAAATATTCAGGAATACTTGACAAAGCGGTTATGGAGTATCTTGTGAAAAATGAAGCTTACCGAAAGGAATGGGAAGGTGTGCCTATTAATCGTGACGGTAAGGTAGAGCTTCGTGATGGTCGTACAGGTGAATACTTTGATGGTGCAGTTACTGTTGGTTTTATGCATTATCTTAAACTGCACCACCTTGTTGACGATAAGATTCATGCACGTTCAACCGGTCCATACTCACTTGTAACTCAGCAGCCTCTGGGTGGTAAAGCACAGTTTGGAGGACAGCGTTTTGGTGAAATGGAAGTTTGGGCTTTGGAGGCATATGGAGCAGCATATACACTCCAAGAGATTCTTACAGTTAAGTCTGATGATGTAATAGGGCGTGTTAAAACTTATGAGGCTATTATTAAAGGTGATAATATTTCGGAACCAGGTATTCCAGAGTCATTTAAGGTACTTCTTAAAGAGCTTCAGGCATTGGCGCTTGATGTTATAGTACTTGATGAAGAAGGTAATGAAGTTAAGCTTGGTGAAGATGTAGAAGAGAGTGATGATGCTGAAATCAAGCCACTGCTTGAAGCAGATGATAATTTTGCATTTGGAAGTGCAGAGTCATTTGAAGATGCAGGATATACAGAAGGGACTGCAGAAGAGCTTGAGGAAGCTTCATTTGGGGCATTTGAAGAGGATGACGATATGCCGTCAGACTTTTAACAGTTAAAATGCTTTTAACAGTTAAAAATCATTTAAACAGTAAAAATCCTATTTAACCGCCTATTTGGGCAGATGGAGGTTGCTATGACAGAAACTAATGCAAGAGAAGAGAAGCACATCACTTATGATGCGATTAAGATCGGGCTTGCTTCACCAGAGAAGATAAGAGAGTGGTCACGAGGAGAGGTTAAAAAGCCTGAGACTATTAATTATAGAACCTTAAAACCTGAAAAAGATGGATTGTTTTGTGAGAAAATTTTTGGACCAAGCAAGGACTGGGAGTGTCATTGCGGCAAATATAAAAAGATACGTTACAAAGGTGTAGTTTGTGACCGATGTGGTGTTGAAGTAACAAAGTCAAGTGTAAGACGTGAGCGTATGGGACATATTGAGCTTGCGGCACCTGTATCGCATATTTGGTATTTCAAGGGGATACCAAGCCGTATGGGGCTTATTCTTGATGTGTCACCAAGAAATCTTGAGAAAGTACTGTATTTTGCTTCATATATCGTACTTGAAACTCAGGATGGTATTGGGCTGTCGCAGAAGCAGGTGTTGTCAGAAGCTGAATTTCAGGAGGCAAGGAGTAAATACGGAGATGCTTTTCGCGCAGGAATGGGTGCAGAGTCAATAATGGAGCTTCTTATGAGCATTGACCTTGAAGAAGAGTCCGTTGTGCTTAAAGAAGAGTTAAAAAATTCATCAGGACAAAAACGTGCAAGGATTATAAAAAGACTTGAAGTAATAGAAGCATTTCGCGAGTCAAAAAATAAGCCTGAGTGGATGATACTCACTGTTATCCCTGTTATACCACCAGATTTAAGACCTATGGTACAGCTTGATGGTGGACGTTTTGCGACGTCCGATATGAATGATTTATATCGTCGTATAATTAATAGAAATAACAGATTAAAAAGGCTGCTTGAGCTTGGCGCACCTGATATTATCGTGCGTAATGAGAAAAGAATGCTGCAAGAAGCAGTAGATGCACTTATAGATAATGGAAGGCGTGGACGTCCTGTTACGGGACCAGGTAACAGGCCACTTAAGTCACTTTCTGATATGCTTAAAGGAAAGCAGGGGCGTTTCCGTCAAAATCTTTTAGGTAAGCGTGTAGATTATTCTGGACGCTCGGTTATTGTAGTAGGACCAGAGCTTAAGATTTATCAGTGTGGTTTGCCAAAAGAGATGGCGATTGAGTTATTTAAGCCTTTTGTTATGAAAGAGCTTGTTGTTGATGGTACAGCTCATAATATTAAGCAAGCAAAAAAGATGGTTGAAAAATTGCAGCCTGAGGTTTGGGATGTACTGGAAGAGGTTATACGTGAACATCCTGTTATGCTTAATAGAGCACCTACACTTCATAGACTTGGAATTCAGGCGTTTGAGCCTACACTTGTAGAAGGAAAGGCTATAAAGCTTCACCCACTTGTATGTACAGCGTTTAATGCCGATTTCGATGGTGACCAGATGGCTGTCCATCTCCCACTGTCAGTAGAAGCACAAGCAGAGTGCCGTTTCTTATTGCTGTCTCCGAATAACTTGTTAAAGCCATCAGATGGTGGTGTGGTTGCGGTTCCTTCACAGGATATGGTACTTGGAATATATTATCTTACACAGGAGCGTCCAGGAGCACTCGGTGAGGGCAAGGCATTTAAAAATGTGAATGAGGCTATTATTGCATACGAAAATAAGGCGCTTACCCTTCATGCTAAGATAAAGGTTAGAAGGAAAGGTTTAAATGCAGAGGGTGTAGAGGAAGAACGAATTATAGAGTCTACACTTGGAAGATTTATTTTTAATGAAATACTTCCACAGGATTTAGGATTTGTTGACAGGAATAATCCTGAGAATTTCTTAAAACTTGAAGTGGATTTTCATGTAGGAAAGAAACAGCTTAAGCAGATACTTGAAAAGTGTATAAATGTTCATGGTGCCACAGGTACGGCAGAGACTATGGATAATGTTAAGGCACTTGGATATAAGTATTCAACACGTGCTGCTATGACAGTTTCTATTTCTGATATGACAGTGCCGGAGGAGAAGAAGACTGTTCTTGCAGATGCCGAAAAGACAGTTGAGAGTATTACACGTAAGTTTCGGCGTGGACTTTTAACTGAAGAAGAGCGTTACAAGTCTGTAATTAAGGCGTGGTATGATGCAGATGATAAGCTTACAAGTGCGCTTATGTCAGGGCTTGACAGATACAATAATATTTTCATGATGGCGGATTCTGGAGCACGTGGTTCACAGGCACAGATTAAGCAGCTTGCTGGTATGCGTGGTCTTATGGCTGATACATCAGGACGTACTATTGAGCTTCCTATTAAGTCAAATTTTAGAGAGGGACTTGACGTATTGGAGTACTTTATCTCTGCTCATGGAGCTAGAAAAGGTATGTCTGATACAGCTCTTCGTACAGCCGATTCAGGATATCTTACAAGGCGTCTTGTAGATGTATCACAGGACCTTATTATCCGCGAAGTAGACTGCTGTGCAGACAGAGATTTCATTCCTGGCATGGAAATATCAGGTGTAATGGATGGCAGGGAGATGATAGAAACTCTTGAAGAACGTATTACAGGTCGTTTCTCATGTGAGGATATATATGATGATTCTGGAGAACTTATTGTAAAAGCCAACCATATGATTACACCAAAGCGTGCAGCACGTATTGTTGCAACTAAGAATGTTGCAGATAATATAGAAAAGGCAAGGATTAAGATACGTACAATACTTACATGCAAATCGCATATAGGTGTCTGCGCTAAGTGTTATGGTGCCAATCTTGCAACAGGAGAGCCTGTTCAGGTGGGGGAAGCTGTAGGTATTATAGCAGCCCAATCGATAGGGGAGCCTGGTACTCAGCTTACAATGCGTACTTTCCACAGCGGCGGCGTTGCTGGTGACGATATTACTCAAGGTCTTCCCCGTGTAGAGGAGTTATTTGAGGCACGTAAGCCAAAGGGACTTGCAATTATAGCAGAATTTAGTGGTGTAGTTTCAATACGTGATACAAAGAAAAAGCGTGAAGTTATAGTAACTAATTTAGAGAATCAGGAACAGAAGGCATATCTTATTCCATATGGTTCACGTATTAAAGTTGTTGAGGGACAGACTCTTGAGGCTGGTGATGAGCTTACAGAAGGAAGTGTAAATCCGCATGATATTCTTGCAATTAAGGGTGTGCGTGCAGTTCAGGATTATATGATACGCGAGGTACAGAGAGTATACCGTCTGCAGGGTGTTGAGATTAATGATAAGCATATTGAAGTAATTGTGCGTCAGATGCTTAAGAAGATTAGAATTGAGAATAATGGTGATTCGCCATTCCTTCCGGGAGTAATGGTAGATGCCCTTGAGTTTGAAGATGAGGTTGAGAAACTTACAGCAGAAGGTAAGGAGCCGCCTGAGGGCAAACAGGTAATGCTTGGTATTACTAAAGCTTCGCTTGCAACAAATTCGTTCCTTTCTGCTGCATCATTCCAGGAAACAACAAAAGTTCTTACAGATGCTGCGATTAAAGGCAAAGTAGATCCTCTTGTAGGTTTGAAAGAAAATGTTATACTGGGTAAGCTAATACCAGCAGGTACAGGTATGAAACGCTATCGTTCTGTTAAACTTGACTGCGATGAGGTAGCAGAGCAGTATATTGAGGAAAAGAGAAAAGCGGCATTGGGGCAACTTGAAGAAGAAGCGGCAAAAGAAAAAGAAAATGCGGCAGAGAATATACATGATAATGAGGTGGCTGCTGCTGATGGTGAGCTTGTATATTCTTCATCTGATGAGCCAGAAGAATTTGACGATGTTGAAGAGTTTGATGAAACAGAAGAGTTTTTTGATATTATCGAAACAGAAGAATTTTCTGGTATTGATGATGTTGATGGATTTGATGATATCGCAGATTTTGCTGATACCAAAAAATTTGTTGATGAATTATAATATAACATCACATATTTTAATTTGTAATTAGGAAGATGATATTTTGGGATAAAAATATAGGCTTGATATTAATTTCACATATGGTTTATTTTGTTATGCCATATGTGAAATTCCAAGTTCTTTTATTCTCACAAAAATTAATGTGTCTATATTCTTATCAAAATAAGTGGTAGACAGTGATATTTGGCATGTTTTTTGCATTATGTAAAAAATTTTGAAAAAATTGTAAAAAAGTTGTTGACAAGGATTTAGCTTTATGATAATATA
>CAMWXG010000069.1 GCA_947178155.1 uncultured Lachnoclostridium sp. | reverse complement strand
GTTAAGATTTATTCATCTTAAAAAAATAAAATAAAAAAGGAGAAAAAAGCATGAAAAAAAGAACTTGGAAAAAAGCGGTTGCAATTTCACTAACAATGGCAATGTCAATGTCGCTGGCTGCGTGTGGCAATAAGTCTGACAGTGACAGTGGGAAGGGAGATGACAAGAAAGAAGATGTTGGAGTAACTCTTGATTCAATTAAACTTGGTGAAGATTACACTGATATTAAGGCTGATTTAAAGTTTTTGACACACAAAACAGATGTAGTTGATACTAAGTTTAAGGATTATATAACAGAATTTCAGAAAATGTATCCAAATGTAAACATTGAGTATGAAGGAATCACTAATTATGCAGATGATATTATAACAAGGCTTACTACAGGTGATTGGGGCGATATCTGTATGATTCCGCCAAGTGTTGATAAGGATGAGCTTGGAAATTATTTTGCAAAGCTTGGTGATAAATCAAAGCTTGCAGCAACTTATGATGAAAGGTTTTTAGAGCAGTATTCATTTGAAGGCACATCTTATGGTGCACCTTCGATGGTTAATGTACAGGGAATTGTATATAATAAAAAGGTGTTTGAACAGGCAGGAATCAATGAACTTCCAAAGACTCCTGATGAATTCCTTGATGCACTGGACAGTATTAAAAGCAAAACAGATGCTACTCCGTTATATACTAACTTTGCAGCAGGCTGGACAATGACAGCATGGGACGCATACATTGATGGTGGTGCTACAGGAGATCCTGATTTTGTAAATACAGGTCTTACAAAAGGTGAAAATCCATTTTCTGACAGAGGTGATGGCACAGGTCCTTATGCAGTATATAATACTTTGTATGAGGCTGTAAAAAGAGGGTACACAGAGGATGATCCTACTGTTACAGACTGGGAAGGCTGTAAAGGTATGATTAATCGTGGTGAGATAGGTTGTATGGCTCTTGGTTCATGGGCTATAGTACAGATGCAGCAGGCAGGTGACAATGGGGATGATATAAGCTACATGCCATTTCCTATTTCAGTTTCTGGAAAGCAGTATATAGCAGCAGGTGGCGACTACAATTATGGTATAAACTGCAACAGCTCAAAAGATAATCAGATTGCAGCAATGTGTTATATTAAATGGCTTGTAGAAAAGTCAGGCTTTGCACAAAGCGAAGGTGGTTTATCAGTAGTACTTGGCGATGAAGTCCCTGCAGCTCTTGAAACAATATCAACTATTGATTTTGTTGTAAATAATCCGGCACCTGATGAAGAAGCAACTCTGTTTAATGATGTTAATAATGAATCAGAGCTTGGAATCAACTCATCTGGTGCAATTCCAAAAGAGATTGTTGAACAGGCTACTATGTCAGGCGGCAAGACTATGGAAGATATGGTAAAAGAGTGGAATGAGAAATGGACAGCTGCTCAGGAAGAGCATGGTGTAACACACTAAAATACAATATTAAAGAATAATATAAAAGTGATGCATGGTTATTTTAATTTCCATGCATCATATATAAATATTTAACTTTTGTTTTGGGTTAAAGAAAGGAGAGGGATATGAAGGAAAAGAAATCAATGGGATTTTTGGATTGGCTTAAAACCGGTAAAGTAAACCGTAAACTTGTTATTATTACCTTCATGTTAGTACCATTAACTCTGCTTATTGTTTTTACGTATCTCCCTTTTACACAGATGATTGGGTACAGTTTCTATGATATGAAGTATATTGGCGACAGAGAGTTTGTAGGTTTAGAAAATTATATAGAAGTGTTCCAGAGAGATGATTGTTTTAGAGCATTAAAGCTTAGTTTATACTATATTGTGGCATCATTTGTCCAGCTTGGTCTTGCATTATATTTTGCGTCAATCTTAAGCTTTAAGACAAAAGGAAGCGGGGTATTTAAAGGATTTATGTTTTTCCCTTATCTTGTATGTGGTATAGCAGTAGGATTTATCTTTAAATTCTTCTATACAAGAGGATTTGTGCTTGATACTGTACTTCAATGGTGTGGTTTTAAGCTGGATAATCTTCCATATTGGCTTAGAGATACAAAGATTAATAATATTTCAATAGCTGCAACTTCTATATGGAGATATATGGGGCAGAATATGGTACTTTTTATTGGTGCAATTATGTCAGTTGACTCAACACTTTATGAGGCAGCAGCAATAGATGGAGCTAATGGCTGGCATAAATTCAGATATGTAATTCTGCCAAGTATAAAGACAATTATTGTACTGAATATGATACTTTCAATAACAGGTTCACTTAGCGTATTTGAACCACCATATGTTATTACCGGTGGTAATTTTGGAACAGGAACTTATTTTGTAATTATGAATGAGCTGGCACATGAAAGCCAGAAGGTTGGTCTGGCTTCAGCAATGGCTATTGTACTTTTGGTATTAATTATGATTGTTACAGCTATTCAAAAATGGGTAGAGAGATACTTCTTTGGTGTAGGTGAACAAGAACCAATAAGAACTATTAAAAAGCGTCAGAAACGTCTGGCAGAGCAAGCTAAAGGAGGTGTTCAGTAATGCATGCAGGTAAGGGTAAAAGAGTAATATTAACAATTTTAAAGTATTTGTCTTTATGTTTGGGAGCATTTATCTCTGTACTGCCTGTGGTGGTTTGTGTTATAACAGCATTTAAGACACCTGATGAATATGCAACTACAAATGTTATGACATTGCCAAATAGCTGGGCATACTTTACTAACTTTAAAGAAGCTTGGCAGCAGGCAAATATGGGATTGGCATTTAAAAATTCAATTATTATATTGATATTTGTGCTGGCAGGTTCTATTATGACAGGCTCTATGACAGCATATGTGTTAAGCCGTTTTAAGTTTGTAGGTAATGGAATTATCAGAAGTTTGTTCCTGTTTGCTTCATTACTTCCGGGAATTGCTATGCAGGTTTCGGTTTATCAGATAATGTATAGTCTTAACTGGATTAACTTTTTGCCAGGCTATATCATTATGATGTGTGGCACAGATATTATTTCCATATATATATTCATACAGTTCTTTGAAAATATTTCTGTTTCGCTAGATGAATCAGCAATTATGGATGGATGTACTTATTTCGGAGTGTTTTTTAGAATTCTTTTGCCGCTGCTTAAGCCAGCGATTGTTACAGTAATGATTTTAAAAGGTGTAGGTGTATACAATGAATATTATACGGCAAATCTATATTTGCAGAATAAAAATAAGCTTGTAACTGTTGCAACATCATTATTTAAATTTACTGGACCACTCGGAAATCAGTACAATTATATATGTGCAGGTGTTATTATTACTATGATTCCGGCGTTAATTGTATTTATTTTATGTCAAAAACAAATTTACAGCGGACTTACACAGGGTGCTGTAAAAGGATAAGTGATAAGTGCAAAAGCAGCATTTTTCATAGATTGTTTATGCCAGCGTAGCTGGCATAATTGGAAATATAATTAGATATAGAGCTATATAAAATTAAAAATGGAGGAAAATTAAAAATGGGTGATGTTAAAATTATTGGAGCAAGTGTTCCGAATGTGCCATGGCAGGAAAGACCTGACGATGGTAAGGCGTGGATGCCTGTGTGGAGATATAGTGATAACCCTATTATTGGAAGAAATCCGGCAGAGGGAGTAGCACGTATTTTTAATAGTGCAGTCATGCCATATGAGGGAGAATTTGTTGGAGTTTTTAGAGGAGAGCAGACAAATGGTATTCCATATATCTATCTTGGAAGAAGCAAGGATGCTATTCACTGGAATTTTGACAAAGAAAAGATTTTATTTAAGGATGAAGATGGTAATGATTTTATGCCTCAGTATGCATATGATCCACGCCTTGTAAAAGTTGAAGACACTTATTATATCATCTGGTGTCAGGATTTCTATGGTGCATCTATTGGAATGGCAAAGACACAAGACTTTAAGACATTTACAAGAATTGAAAATCCATTTTTACCATTTAACAGAAATGCAGTTTTATTCCCAAGAAAGGTAAATGGAAAATTCCTTATGCTTTCACGCCCAAGTGATAGTGGTCATACTCCATTTGGTGATATTTTTATTTCAGAAAGTGCTGATATGGTATATTGGGGAAGGCATCGTCATGTAATGGGCAAAGGCAATGAATGGTGGGAAAATGTCAAAATAGGCGGTGGTGCAGCTCCTATTGAAACTACAGAAGGCTGGCTGATGTTTTATCATGGTGTGACAGGAACCTGCAATGGTTATGTATATAGCATAGGAGGTGCAATACTTGATATTGATAATCCATCTATTGTAAAGTATCGTTGTGAGAACTTCCTTTTGACACCTGAGGAGTGGTATGAGGAACGCGGATTTGTACCAAATGTTACATTCCCATGTGCAACTATTCATGATGCTGACAGTGGCAAGATTGCGATTTACTATGGTGCTGCAGATACGTATGTAGGACTTGCATTTACAAAAGCAGATGAGATTATCTCATATATTAAAGAAAACAGTGTACTTTCAGCTACAGATACAGAAATAGGAAAGCGCTGATAACTATGTGATGGAGGGATAAAGAATGTTTGCTGAGGAAGTAAAACAACATTTGACAAAAGATATTATTCCGTTTTGGCAGAAACTGAAAGATGAAACTTATGGTGGATATTATGGGTATTTAGGATATGACCTTGAGCTTGACAAGAAAGCGGTAAAAGGGTGTATTTTAAACAGCAGGATTCTTTGGTTTTTCTCTAATGCATACATGCTTTTGGGAGAGGAGGGCATGCTTGCGTCAGCAAAGCATGCCTTTAACTTCTTAAAAGAGTACTGTATTGACAGGGAGAATGGAGGCGTATACTGGTCGCTTACATTTGAGGGAAAGCCTTGCGATACAACAAAGCACACTTATAATCAGGCATTTGCAATATATGCACTATCGTCTTATTATGATGCATCAGGTGATAAAGAAGCGCTGGAAATAGCAGAGGGACTTTATAATATTATAGAAACAAAATGCAAAGATGAATATGGATATCTTGAATCGTTTAATATACGATTTGAGCCGGAGGATAATGACAAGCTTTCAGAAAATGGAGTAATTGCACAAAAAACAATGAATACACTTCTTCATGTTTTTGAAGCTTATACAGAGCTGTACAGGGTGACACAAAAAGATTGTGTGGCAGAGCAGCTTAAGTTTATGCTTGATATAGTAGCAAATAAGATATACAACCAAAAAATCGGGCGTCAGGAAGTATTTTTTGACAGAGAGTGGAACAGTCTGATTGATTTATATTCATATGGTCATGATATTGAAACTGCATGGCTTGTTGACAGAGGTCTTGAGATCCTTGATGACAAAGAATATACAGAAAAAATTTCTATTATTACTAAGGAAATTACAGAAAATATTTATAATAGGGCTTATGTAAATCATTCGCTTTTAAATGAGGCAGAGAACGGGTTTCAGGATACTACACGTGTCTGGTGGGTACAGGCAGAGGCAGTTGTAGGATTTATAAATGGCTGGCAGAAAACACCTGAAAAAGCAGAATATCTGAAAGCGGCAGAAGATATCTGGGAGTATATAAAAACATTTCTTGTGGACAAAAGAAATGGTTCAGAATGGTTTTGGGGAGCTGATAAAGATAACAATCCTCTCAAGAAGCCAATAGTAGAACCGTGGAAATGCCCATATCATAATGGCAGAATGTGCTTTGAAGTTATAAGGAGGATGAAAGATGCTTCATAAACAATATTATGTAGAGAAAGCAAAGGTGGATTTGCTGACAGCAAGAAGAAATCATAAAAGCGAATTTTATAATGGTATCTATGATAGATATAAATATCCTGTTCTTACACGTGAATTTGCTCCTGTTCACTGGAGATATGACTTAAATGATGAAACAAATCCATATTTTATGGAGAGACTTGGAATTAATGCAGTAATGAATTCCGGCGCTATTTATATGAATGGAAAATTTTATCTGGTAGTGCGTGTAGAGGGAAATGACAGAAAATCTTTCTTTGCAGTAGCAGAGAGTGATACTGGTATTGATGGATTTAAATTTTGGGATTATCCGGTGGTTCTTCCTGATACCTGTCCTGAAGAAACAAATGTGTATGATATGCGACTGACAAAGCATGAGGATGGATGGATTTATGGATTATTTTGCTCTGAGAGTAAGGATAAAGAAAATGATGACATTTCGGCAGCGGTTGCAGAAGCTGGAATAGTACGTACAAAGGATTTAAAGACTTGGGAAAGACTTGATAATCTTAAAACATTAAAGTCACCACAACAGAGAAATGTAGCTTTACATCCTGAATTTGTAAATGGTAAATATGCATTTTATACAAGGCCTATGGACGGATTTATTGAAACCGGAAGTGGCGGAGGAATAGGATTTGGACTTTGTGATGATATAACACATGCAGTAATTGATGAAGAAGAAATTATTAGCAGAAGGATTTATCATACGCTTACAGAGGCTAAGAATGGTGCGGGTGCTCCTCCAATAAAAGGAAATAAATGTTGGATTAATATTGCACATGGTGTAAGGAATACAGCAGCAGGATTAAGATATGTATTATATGTATTTGGAACAGATTTAAATAATCCTTCAAAGGTTATTGCAGAGCCATCAGGAGTTTTTCTTGTACCTCTGGGAGATGAGCGCGTAGGTGATGTATCCAATGTAGTATTTACTAATGGTGCAGTCGCAAAGGAGAATGGCGATATATACATTTACTATGCTTCATGTGATACAAGAATGCATGTTGCAACTACAACAGTTGATAAACTTGAAGATTATCTGTTTTCAACGCCTAATGATCCGCACAGGTCAGCAGACTGCGTAAAACAAAGATGCGAATTAATAAGTAAGAACCTTGAACTTATAAATGTTTAAGACTGACAACATTAATTTCAAATGTATTTCCAAAGGACAGATATACGAAGTTCCACTCGTGCATAGGCTGGAAGGTAGTGTTCTGTCTGTGGAAATACTTTGAATTTGCCTGAAGCGAAAAGATTGTAAATATGCAAAAATCTGCAAGCAAAAATAAATTAGAGGAGGCACTGAACAGTATATGAGAGAATGGATTATAGATATTAAACAAAAAACAACCCATATGAGCAAGAAAGATAGATACTCCTACATTTTAACATATTACTGGTATCATATACTTATTATATGTTCAGTGCTTGCTCTAATTTTTATTTTTGGCAAACACTATGCGGCAGGCAGAGTTGTTCCTGTTTTTACCTGTGTTATGGTGAATCAGGATATTAGCGCAGACAGAGATAACAAGGTGACAGAGGATTTTGCAAAAAAATCAGGACTTTCAAATGAGGAAATTGTATTTGACTCTAATTACAATTTTTCATATGGTGATGTCAAACTTTCAGGAGTAAATGAGAGTTCATATGAGAAATTTTTTCTGCAGTGGCGCAATGAGGAAATAGATGCAGTAATTGTTCCAGAGAGCTTTTATAATCATTGCAAAGAGATGGGTGGACAGTTTAAAAGCCTTGAAAATGTAGATTGTGGAGAGTTTGAGGTATATTTGGATAATGGCAAAAAGACAGCAGTTGTGCTTGCAAAAGACAGTTCTTATGAGAAGCTTTTATTGGCATTTCCAGATACAGGTAAAAATAATGAGAACTGTAATGCATTTTTAGATTATCTTATAGGTGTAAACGAAGGAGGAAATGGGGGGATTAAATTTGAAGAAATTATCTACTGAAAATCCATTTTTTGATTTTATGGGGAATGTAGGGGATTATATGATTATAAATATTTTATTTATACTTACATCCCTTCCGGTTATTACAGTTGGTATGTCTTTTACTGCCATGTATAGAATGACATTAAGGCGAAGACGCAATGAGAGCAATTATGTAATAAGGGAATATTTTCAAATATGCAGGGAAGAATGGAAGCAAAGTACTAAACTTTGGATTATATTTTTAATATCGGGAAGTCTATTGGTGTTTGATGCTGTTTATACTAAAAATTCATGGGGTGGATTATTCGGAATTGCGCTTGGCTGTATTATAACTTTGTGGAGTTTTCTTTTTAGTTATGTCTTTCCACTTCAGGCGAGGTTTGAAAATACAATAAAGGATACAATGAAAAATGCATTGATTCTTTCTGTTCGCTATTTGCCTTATACGGTTATTATTGTTTTATTAAATGCTATACCTTTTTTATGTATTGCGGCAGGAGTTTTCGTAGCAAGAATGGCTATGCCAATATATTTCTTTTTTGGTTTTGCGTTTACTGCAAGAATTAACAGCATATTTTTTGAAAAAATATTTGGTGGATTAATTAATAAGGAGGAGACAGAATAATGAGGATTTGGGCTGATAATAATAAGCTTAGATACAGCGGGAGAATAGACAAGTCTGATTCCAAAAATCCTGTTTTTGTATTTCCATGTACTTCTGTGGAAATGAAATTTACAGGAAATAGTTTAATGCTTTATGTTAGGAATCGTAATGCATATTGGGATAATTATATTGGAGTTATTTTAGATGGTGAGCAGCAGTCGGTTAAGCTTCCAAATGATCAGGAAACAGTTATTACAATTAATGTAAAAAATACACAAAATAGTGAGCATGATGTACTTGTATTTAAAAGACAGGATTCTTGTCATGAACTTGTTTTTTCTGGATTTGAAATAGACAATAATGGAGAAGTCCTTGATTTAGGCAGAGAGTCAAATAGACGTATAGAAGTTTATGGTGATTCTGTATCGGCGGGTGAAGTTTCTGAAGCGGTGGATTATATAGGCAAAGAGGATCCAGTACACAATGGAGAATATTCAAATAGCTGGTATTCATATGCATGGCTGACAGCGCGTAAATTAAATGCACAGATTCATGATATCGCACAGGGCGGTATTGCGTTACTTGATAAAACCGGCTGGTTTTATGAACCTGATGCAATAGGAATGGAAACAGTAGGGGACAAAATTCATTATAATCCAGAATTTGGAAGTGAATCAAAATGGGATTTTACAAATTATATACCACAGCTTGTTATAGTTGCATTTGGACAGAATGACAATCATCCAGAAGATTATATGAAGGAGGATTATAACGGAGAAAAAGCAGTAAGGTGGCGTAAACATTATAAACTATTTTTGGAGAAAATAAGAGAAAAATATAAAGATGCTTATATTATATGTATTACTACATTACTTGAACATGATGCATCATGGGACAGGGCAATAGCAGAAGCTGTAAGTCAGATGAACGATAAAAAAATTGTACAATATTTGTTTAAAAGAAATGGATGTGGTACGCCAGGGCATCTTAGAATACCAGAAGCTGAGGAAATGGCAGAAGAGCTTTCATCATATATTGAAAGTCTTAATATAGAAGGCTGGGAAGAGTGTAAGAAACTCTAAAATTGCCAGTGTGTTTGGTGTACAGCATTGCAAGGGGGATTTTTATGAATAATATAAACTTTTCAAAACTAAAAAAATGTATGCTTAGAGCAGAAAATGGAGAGGAGCTTACTCTTGGATTTTTTGGAGGCTCTATTACACAGGGCAGTCTTGCAACCATACATGAAAATACATATGCTTACAGGGTATTTTCATGGTGGGAAAAAGCTTTTCCAAAGGCTAAGTTTAATTATGTAAATGGTGGAATTGGTGGAACAACATCTCATTTTGGTGTTGCGCGTGTATTTACTGATATGCTGATGTATATGCCGGATGTTGTTGTAGTTGATTTTAGTGTAAATGATGATGCTAATGAGTTTTTTAAGGAAACTTATGAAGGATTAATAAGAAAGATTCTTTCATGGGAATCAAAGCCTGCAATAATACTTCTTAACAATGTATACTATGACAGTGGTGAAAATGCTCAGGAGTATCATAATGAAGTTGGAGAGTGGTACCATATACCACATGTGAGTATTAAGGATACAATATATCAGAGAATGAAAAATGGTGAATTTTTGAGGGAAGAGCTTACTCCAGATGGGCTTCATCCAAATGATAAAGGGCACAGTCTTGTGGCAGAGGAAATAATTAAGTTTCTTCAAGAGGTAAAAGAACATATGGCAGAAGAAGAGAGTGAGGTTGTGTTTCCAAAGCCAATAACTGCAAATGCATATGAAAATGCCAAAAGGCTTACAATACAAAATATTAATCCAACACTTAAGGGATTTCGGGTGGACACAAATGAAAAACAGGGACATCTGGATTTCTTTAAAAATGGCTGGATAGGAAAAAAGGAAGGAGACAGTATTGTATTTGATGTGGAAGCTTCCTGCATAGCTGTTCAATATAAAAAGACTATATGTAAACCTGCAAGGCGGGCAGAATTGATTTTAGATGGCGACAGAGAAAATGCCGTACTGCTTGATGGAAATTTTGATGAGGACTGGGGAGATTGTCTATATCTTGAACCTGTCCTTCATCATGGAGAGAGAAAGAAACATAGTATTGAGATAAAAATACTTCCAGATAAGGATAATGAATATAAAGGCATAACACCATTTTATCTAATGTCACTAATAATAGTATAGATATATTCTATTTAAAAGAAAGGAGATTGTTATGGGATTTGCAAAAGATTTTGTATGGGGAGCTGCTACAAGTGCATATCAGGTTGAAGGAGCTGTAAATGAAGGTGGTAAGGGAAAGCATATTTGGGATATATATGTAAAAGAGCCAGGACATGCGTATGGAGGACATACAGGTGATATGGCATGTGATCATTATCACCGCTTTAAGGAAGATGTTGCATTAATGAAAGAGATGGGACTTAAAGCATATAGATTTTCTATTGATTGGTCAAGGGTGTTACCTGCAGGAACTGGTCGTGTAAATGAGGAGGGTATTAAGTTTTACAGCGATTTGGTGGACTGTCTTATTGAAAGTGGAATAGAACCTTATGTTACGCTTTTTCATTGGGAGCTTCCTTATGAGATTTATAAAAGAGGCGGCTGGTTAAATCCTGATATTGCTGAATGGTTTGGCGAATATGCAAAGATTATAGCCGAGCGCTTAAGCGACAGAGTAAGTCATTATTTTACATTGAATGAGCCACAGTGTTTTATAGGGCTTTCATATTTGACTAAAGAGCATGCACCTGGATTAAAGCTGCCTCTTAATGATACTTTTTTAATGTCGCATAATGCACTTAGAGCTCATGGCCGTGCAGTACAGATGCTTCGGGAGTATGGAAAGCAGCCACTTACTATAGGATATGCACCAACTGCTACAATGTGTTACCCTGAGACAGATAAATCAGAGGATATTGAGGCGGCAAGGCAGATGTTGTTTTCTGTGCCGCAGGATATAAATAATTGGACATGGAATGTTGCATGGTGGTCAGATCCAGTTATTTTTGGTCATTATCCAGAAGAATTTGTTAAAAGTTATGAGTCATATCTGCCGGAAATTACAGATGAAGATATGAAGATTATTTCAGAACCTATTGATGTATATGGACAAAATATCTATAACGGAAAATGTGTGCGTATGGGAGAGGGTGGAAAACCTGAGATTGTAGAACGTTATGAAGGTTTTCCAAAGACTGCGATTGACTGGCCGGTAACGCCAGAGTGTCTGCATTGGGGACCAAGATTCTTATATGAAAGGTATAAGAAACCAATTTATATTACTGAAAACGGCATGTCATGTCATGATATGGTTTCATCTGATGGTAAGGTACATGATCCGAATCGTATTGATTTTATGGCAGGATATATAAAGGAACTTAGAAAAGCAGCAGAAGAAGTTGACTTGCGTGGATATTTTCATTGGTCATTGATGGATAATTTTGAGTGGGCAAAAGGATATTCAGAAAGATTTGGACTGATATATGTGAATTTTAAGACTCAGGAAAGAATTATGAAGGATTCTGCATATTGGTATGCAGATATGATAAAGACAAATGGAGGGAATTTATAAATATGAGTATTTTAAAATTAAAGCCAAGCTGTAAGGATTATCTTTGGGGAGGACACAGACTGGTTGAAGAATATGGAAAAGAGTATGATGGCAATGTACTTGCAGAAACATGGGAGTTATCATGCCATCCAGATGGACCTTCTGTTATAGAGAATGGAAAATATTCTGGTAAGACTTTACAGCAGTATATTGATATTGAAGGGAAAGAGGCATTGGGAATTCACTGTCGCAGGTTTCGTGATTTTCCTATTTTAACAAAATTTATTGATGCAAAGGATAATTTATCTATTCAAGTACATCCAGACAACAGATATGCCTTGAAAAATGAGGGACAATATGGTAAAACAGAAATGTGGTATGTGATGGATGCTGGTGAAAATGCGTTTTTGTACTATGGATTTAAAAAGGAAATCAGCAAGGAAGAGTTTGCTAAGCGTATTGAAAAGGATACACTTCTTGAGGTTTTAAATGCAGTTAAGGTACAAAAAGGGGATGTTTTATTCATAGAATCTGGTACAATTCATGCAATAGGAAAGGATATATTGATTGCAGAAATTCAGCAGAATTCAAATGTAACATACCGTGTATATGATTATGGGCGTGTGGGAAAAGATGGCAAAAAGCGTGACCTGCATATTGAAAAAGCGCTTGCTGTTACCAACAGAGTGCCTATAGTAAGGGATAAAAGCAGTTATCCTCATGTAGCAGATTGTGATTATTTTACAGTAGATAAATTAAATCTTGACGGAAAAGTTATGAAAAAGATGGAGGGAAATGTTTCTCTTGATTCATTTGCAAGTATTCTTATGCTTGATGGCAGTGGAACAATTTCATGTGATGGAGAAACTCTGCATTTTAAAAAAGGAGACAGTTTTTTTCTGTCAGCAGGAAGTGGAGCCTATATAATTGAAGGAACATGTGATGCCCTTATCACTACAATTAGAGAAAAGGCAGCACCAGTTCGTATTGGCATTGATATTGGTGGGACAGATACAAAGATTGGACTTGTAGATATTCATCAAAAGCTTATTGTGTCTGAAGCAATACCTACAGACTGTGGACAGCCGGAAGAAATGATAAGTAAGATTGGAAGTAAAGCCCTGGAACTTTTAGAGAAGCAGAAAATTGCAATGGAACAATGTATTGGTGCAGGAATAGGTGTTCCGGGAACTGTAGATCGAAAGAAAGGGGTTGTTCGTTATTCCAATAATATCAGATGGGAAAATGAAGAACTTGCAAAGAAAATGGGAGAATATCTTCCAATACCAATACAGATTGCAAATGATGCAGACTGTGCAGCTCTTGGTGAGGCGGTTGCCGGTGCTGGCAGAGATTGTCAGGACGTAATTATGATTACGCTTGGAACAGGAGTTGGTGGCGGTATTATTTTAAACGGCAGGATTTATGAAGGAAAAGGTATAGGTGGGAGTGAGCTTGGTCATATGGTAATTGTTGAAAATGGTGAGCCATGTACCTGTGGACGGAAAGGCTGCTTAGAAGCATATGCTTCTGCGACTGCACTTATAAGAGAGGCAAAACGTGCAAATGGAAACGATATGTCGCCAGAGGAGATATTTGCGGCAGCCGTGAATGGTGATGAGGTATTGAAAGAAGTAGTTGATACCTATATCCGCAGGCTTGGAGTTGGTATCGTAAATATTGTAAATATTTTCAGGCCGCAGCTTGTACTATTAGGAGGAGGAATATCAGCTCAAAAAGATATTCTTTTGAAACCGCTTCGTGAAATGGTTCAGGCAGGCTGTTTTGGAGGAACAAGAGGAGAACTTCCTGCAATTGAAATAGCAGCATTAGGTAACGAGGCTGGTATGATTGGAGCTGCAAGCCTGATATAACGGAGGAAGGTTATGAAAAAATTTTGGGGAAGCATTAAAGGAAGAATTTTACTTATGGGTGGTATTGCCATTGCAGCGGCAGTATTGCTTGGATATGTGGGAATGACTGCGCTTAATAAAAGCAGCCGCAACAATGGTGTTCTTAATAATATAAATAAAATTAATCTGTATCAATATGAAAATAGAAGTCTTGATACATCATACTTATATTTCCTTGAAAGTTCATATTTGGAGAATATAATAGAAAATCTTACAAATATGGAAAAT
>CAMWXG010000068.1 GCA_947178155.1 uncultured Lachnoclostridium sp. | reverse complement strand
AGCGCTGAAATGCACACATTTTGCGAAAAATCATGCAAAATGGCGCCGCAAAACTTGTATTTTGGGCATAAATCATGTCAAAAATCCTCGAATTTAATCAGCTGTGAATTAACCATCTACATTTCTATATCGTCTGCAAACGAATAAAAGAAATCTAATATCTGCCTTATCGCCTCTAAAGTATCACGCTGATATACAGTTTCATTTTCAAGCTCATGTGCCACATTATTCACTAAAAATGCAGTTTCAAGAATACTGTCAAGTATTTTGCCTAAAAATTCAAAAGCCTCCATTCGTTCTTCTTCCGTTCCTACTTTCATTATCTTGGCATGTTCTCTCGCATCACTTAGCAGAGTAACAAGACGGTCTGTAATATTTATCGAATCGAATGACATTTGCTCAAGATTATTTAATGTATTCTCCATACGTCCCAATATCAGCTCTGTATTTACTTCTGTCTCTTTCTTTTCTTCCATTATATTACCTCCGGCAATTCATGTATGCTGCCAACACCTGTAAGCTCCATGCCATTTAATGCTGTCTTATCAAGATTAAGCTTATGACAGTTCACCTTTGGCATGATACAACGCTTAAATCCAAGCTTTGCAGCCTCTATAACACGTTTTTCTGCAAGATTTACCGCTCTAACTTCTCCCACAAGTCCAACCTCGCCAAAACAAATAGTCTCACTGTCAAATACCCGATTATGGTAACTTGAAAGTATAGCCATTACAATACCTAAATCAAGAGCCGGTTCATTTATACGCATACCTCCTGCAACATTTACATATGCATCAAAATCACTCATTCGTATTCCAAGTCTCTTTTCTATAACAGCCATAAGCAGATTTACCCTATTATAATCTGTACCTGCTGCTGTCCGTCTGGGCATATTAAAATTAGTCTGACAGACGAGAGCCTGTACCTCTACCAAAATAGGTCTTGTCCCCTCCATAGAACATGTAACAACTGAGCCGGATGCATTTTCAGGCTTTCCCTGAAGCATATATTCTGAAGGATTTAACACTTCACACAACCCCTCAGATTTCATCTCAAATACCCCAATCTCATTAGTTGAACCAAAACGATTTTTAACACCTCGTAAAAAACGGTATGCAGCACTGCCATCGCCTTCAAAGTATAGAACCGTATCAACCATATGTTCAAGTACTCTGGGGCCTGCCACAACCCCCTCCTTTGTTACATGACCAACAATAAAAATTGATACGCAAAGACCTTTTGCAATCCGCATTAAAAAGCTTGTAGCCTCCCTGACCTGCCCAACACTTCCCGGTGCAGAATCCACATCTTCCCTGTACATTGTCTGAATAGAATCTATTATCACTACATCAGGTTTAACATTTGTTATATTATTTGACACCTGATCAAGATCTGTCTCACATAATATGTACAAATTTTCATTAAATTCTCCAATACGCTCTGCTCTCATCTTAAGCTGTCTTTGTGACTCCTCCCCAGATACATAAAGCACTTTATATCCGGTCGCAGCAAGAACCCTGCACATCTGAAGAAGCAGTGTGGATTTACCTATCCCCGGATCGCCTCCAACAAGTACAAGTGAACCTGTTACAATACCGCCTCCAAGAACCCTGTCCAACTCTCCTATTCCTGTGATAATTCTTTCCTCCTCAGCAAGCTCTATTTCTGTGAGCTTCTTTGACTGACTGCTGATTCCTATAGACTGTATTCCATTAACCGTACCTGATGTAACAGGTCCCTCTACGAACGTATCCCACTCATGACAACCCGGACACTGACCAAGCCATTTTAAGGATTCAAAACCACATTCCTTGCAAAAGAAAACTGTTTTTTTCTTTGCCTTTGCCATATTATAACTTAACCACCTTAACTTCCGATACTTTCCCCGGATCGATTTCCAAACTAATACTAAGCTTACCTCCAAGATTGGTTTTCATTTCACCTATACTCTTCTCATCAATATATACCCTGTATTCCTTTTCTGGTTCAAGCTCAAGTGTAATAGAAGCATCTTCAAGACCTTCTACGAGAAACTTAATTTCTGCCTCATCAGCCTTCATATGCGTAACCACCGTTCCAGGAACAGACTCATATACAAACAAGCCATTCTTTTCAAGCTTCGTAATCTCTCTAAAAGTTTTAACCTTATATAAGTCTCCCTCAAACTTAAAATCCGATAATTTCTTTTTGGCATCAAGCTCATAATTACCAAAACTAAGTGTCCCGTCTGCCTCTTTACGAATTAACTCCTTTACTACTGCCATCTTTGTCCCTCCTTGTACATTATATAATTTTTCTGGCATATTTATATGTGTAATAACAGAATAACACAATTCTGATTATTTTTCTACTATTTGCTTGTGGAAAATACTATCTTTTCTTCTTCACAATCAACTATAACCGTATCGCCAGCCTTTATATCATGTGCTAAAAGCCTGTCTGCCATCTCGTCTTCTATTTTTGTCTGGATTGCACGTCTGATTGGACGTGCTCCATAGTTTTTATCAAAACCGTTTTTAGCTATATATTCTATGACACCATCCCTTACATCAAGTGTAATATTCATCTGAGCTTTGGTACGTTTATTAAGATTTGCAATAAATATTTTTACTATCTGCTTTATATTTTCCTTATTAAGTACATGGAATACAAGCACTTCATCAATTCTATTTATAAATTCAGGCTTAAATATCCTCTTTACTTCTTCCATTACACTTGATTTCATCTTTTTATAATCAGCTTCTTCATCTTCATTATTGCCAAATCCTAAATGTCTTGGTGATATAATCTGCTGTGCTCCTGCGTTAGAAGTCATTATAATAATTGTGTTCTTAAAACTTACTTTTCTTCCCTGTGCATCTGTTACATGCCCATCCTCAAGTATCTGAAGAAGTATATTAAATACATCTGTATGCGCTTTTTCTATTTCATCAAAAAGTATAACTGAATATGGATGACGCCTTACCTTTTCACTTAGCTGTCCTCCATCTTCATAACCTACATATCCCGGAGGTGAGCCAATCATCTTTGATACACTGTGCTTCTCCATATATTCAGACATATCAACTCTTATTATCTCGTTTTCCTTGCCAAATACTGCCTCTGCAAGAGCTTTGGAAAGTTCAGTCTTACCTACACCTGTAGGTCCTAAGAATAAAAACGAACCTATTGGACGGTTAGGATCTTTAAGTCCTACCCTTCCCCTTCTTACTGCCTTTGAAACGGCTTCTACGGCTTCATCCTGACCTACTACCCTCTCATGCAGTATTTTCTCAAGCTTCTTTAAACGCTCTGTTTCAGCTTCTTGAAGTCTTTTTACAGGTATCTTTGTCCAGTCTGCAATTACATCTGCTACTTCATTTTCAGTTACCCTTACCTCATCTCCTTCCCTTAATTCTTCCATCTTCTTGTGTATTGCTTTTATACGTGCAGATGCTGCCTCCTGTTTACGTTTTATCTCTCCTGCAAGAGAATAATTCTCTTTTCTTATAGCGTCTTCCTTTTGCCTGTCCATAATTATCTGCTCTTTTTCAAGCTCTCTAAGCTCAGGAGACGGAATATACCTTTTAAGTCCTGCCCTTGCTGCTGCCTCATCTATTACATCAATAGCCTTGTCAGGCAAAAACCTGTCATTTACATATCTTTCTGACATTTTAACAGCATTTATAACAGCATCATCTGTTATTATAACTCCATGATGCTTCTCATATCTTTCCCTAAGTCCCATTAAAATAGAAATTGTTTCTTCACTGTCAGGCTCATTTACCTCTACCGGCTGAAAACGCCTTTCAAGAGCAGCATCTTTTTCTATATGTTTACGATACTCCTCACGTGTAGTCGCACCAATAAGCTGCAATTCTCCACGTGCAAGCGAAGGTTTTAATATATTTGCCGCATCTATTGCTCCTTCTGCACCGCCTGCCCCTATTATTGTGTGTATCTCGTCTATAAAAAGAAGTACATTACCAGACTGCATCACCTCTTTTATTGCCCTCTTAATCCTCTCTTCAAATTCACCACGATATTTTGAACCTGCTACCATACCTGACAAATCAAGTGTAAGGACTCTTTTATTTTCTATATTTTCAGGAATATCTCCTGTAACTATCTTCTGAGCAAGTCCTTCTACAACTGCAGTTTTACCTACTCCCGGCTCACCAATAAGACATGGATTATTTTTAGTACGTCTGCTTAATATCTCAATAAGCCTTGCAATTTCCCTGTCACGCCCTATAACAGGATCAAGCTTTCCATCTCTTGCATATTGAGTAAGGTCGCAGCTATACTGGTCAAGTATTGGTGTTGATGATTTTCCACCCTTTCGCCCACGCTGCATTAAATATTCACTTTTAGCTGACGCTGCATCCTGTCCAGTCGCTGTAAGTACATCAATATATAACTTCTGTATATTTATTCCCTTTGTATTAAGAAGCCTTACAGCTATACACTCATTTTCTTTTAAAAGCGCTATTAAAATATGCTCTGTGCCTGCCATAGTACTGCCAAGACGTTCTGACTCACCAATACTTTTATCAATAATACTTCTTGCTCGTGGTGTAAATTCAATTTCCTCCGTTATAACTATCCGGCTGCCGGAAGATAGCGTTTCTTCTATTAATTGTTTGATTTTATCTGCATCAACACCATTCTCTGTAAGCACTTCTGCTGCCACACCTTTAGTTTTAAGCAGTCCCAGAAGAATATGTTCTGTACCTACACAATTATGCCCAAGCGACTTTGCCACCTTTTTAGCATAATCCAAAACTTTCATGGCACTTGCTGTAAACCTCTTCTGCATTTATAATTTACCTCCATTTTGTCAATAATCTTTTACTAAATTTTATCATCAAATAAATTTCCCTGCCAGGCATGGTTGCGTTTCCATTCTTCTTCTTTAAGCCTCCTGCTGTAAACAGCCTCTATGTTCTTATCTGAAGCTTTTTCATTTTCTATGCCCTTTTTGGAATATTTATTATATACCTTTTTATCACTCTGCGCTGTTCCACTTTCTACAGAAGCGGTTAAAACCTCTGTAAGCTCATCTCTTTCAAATCCTTTAAAGTGCATATATATTGATATTATAATAATTATAAGCAATAAACAAAATACAGCCATAATTGCTATAATATACTTTAACTGTTGTATTTTAATATCTGCTTCATTATTATCTGCAACTACTGCATTATCAACCACACCTCTGTACCATGACTGTACTTTTTCATATGGCACAAGAGTTTCCTCTACTTTGTCATATAAATAAAACTCTGGTTCATTACTGTCAGTTTTTGCATATATAAGCACAAATTTATGCTCTGTATCGCTTTCCGATGCATAAACCGTAATAAGTCTCCCGCTTACTTTCATATTAGTTGCACTAAATCCCTCTGGAATAAGTTTTTTATCATCAGGTTCTATAATTGTATACTCTTCTGATGCCCTAAGAACAATATCTCCATTTCTCAATATAGAAGTTATTCCCTTTTTAAACTTATTATTGCTACTTTTATTTTCGTTATTGGAAGGCTTTTTAGTTTGTTTTGGTGTATTGGTCTGCTCTGCCGGCACCTTTGTAGCTTCTGGAGAAGAAGTCGGCTTTGCTTCAGTTGTTTCCTGCGGCTTAGATTTACTTGTAGAATCCGGCTTAGGCGTCTTTGCAGCTTTTTTCTTCTTCTCTACCACTATATTAAGTTCATTATAGGATACAGACATCTCGCTTTTATCTTCAAAACTATATACAGCATATGGTTTCTTAAGATTAATTATAGTATTACCATCTTTTCTTGCAATAAATTTTATTGAATACTTAATAGTTTTAGAGCCTTCTTCTCTATCTGTATCAGTCAGATAAAATTCATCATCATTCCCGCTCATCACACTGCCACCTGTAACATATTTCAGCACACTATTGTCATATCCAAAGTATCCTTTAAAACCACCAATTAAATCAGAAGATTTTACTGTTATAACTACATATACAGTGTCCCCTTTTGTCACTCTATTACTCTTTGCAGTAACAGAAACTGTTGCACTAGATGCTTGCACAGTCTCTTTACAAATAAAACTAAGCATAACTACCAATGTAAATATGTATGCTGTTTTTAAAAAGCAGCTGTAATGTAATTTAATATGCTGTATAACGTTCATATTTTACCTCATTTCTGCCATTTAATACATTTCTTACTGTCTTGTAACCTGTATCTTATATTTTCTAGAACTGCCGCTTTCAGATGTTACCTTAACAGTAAATGTATTTACGCCATCTTTTAAAGTCTTGGAACCTTTACCTGTAACAGTTGAATACGTACTTACTTTTGTTGCACATATTTTTATACTTTCAACAGATTTATCTACTGTAAGTTTATATGTTTTGCTGCCATCATCTCCAAGTTTAAACTTAGATGTAAATGGATGATTTTGTACATAAAGTGTCTTAAGATAATTATTTGGATTTTTGCCGCCTGATGGAACTTCACAAGGACTTTCCGGCATATCCTCATAAACAGGTATTGAAAATGTTATCGACATATCCGAATCTATTACACCATAAGCTGATACAGTCTTTGTTGCTTCGCTGTTAGGAGCTTCAACATTAGCCATGTATTGATGTTCATACCTGTTTTTTGCAGTTACATTAAATTTCTCAAGATAAAGCGTATTCTGTCCTACATTAATATAATTTTTGCCAATATATTGTGCTCCTCCAACTATTGACTTATATATGTTATCCCATGGACGGTTATATGTATCACCTGAACTCGCCCATTTAAGACCGTTTGCAATGGCTCCACCTGCTTCAGTGCTGTTATAAGCCCCTATATTATAAAAATTATATATCCCCTCATACCCTTTCACTTTTCCTGATACAGAGCTGCTCATAAGTTCAGGTCCAATCACAACTTCCTGCTTTACACGTGATGCTAGATGGTATGGGCTCACCTTTGACGTTTCAGCCGCCTTAATAAATGCTTTAGAATATTTTATGCTTACATCATTTCCATCTGAATTCGGATACGAAAACTTAGTATTATACATAGGGGTATTCTTAAGTATCTTTTCAACACCTTCCTGTGATTGCGTACTGCTTATATACTCAAGCAGCTCGAACATAAATATTCCTCTCTCATCAAGGAAATTTCTTGGGTCCATATAATATTTTACTGCCTTTTTTGATGCGGTAACCCATGTACTGCCATCATAAGGTATATACTTATCAGTTGTCCAGTCATATGCACCTTTTTCTGTTGATTTCCAATCATATGATTTATTATTACTTAAAAGATTTAATCCGACAACAGATTCTTTATTTATCACTGTATCCCATTTAAGTCCTGTAATAAATGCCTTAAATTCCCAATTAGGATACTGAGCATGAAGTCTCATAAGCGGTTCGATATAACTTTCAGGAAATCCTTCATTCTCAAGTTTCTTTTTGAATTCTTCATCTGTAAGAGGTGCTGGTGTTGGTGTTGCAACAGGCTCTTGTGTATTATTTGGTTCTGTTGTTTCACTTGGCACATCACTTGATGCAGGCTCACTTGTTTTATCTGGCTCCCCTGTTTCACTTGGACCTTCTGTTGAAGCTGGTGCTTCTGTTTCAGCAGGAGTATTACTGTTTTCAACCTTTACAATTTGAAACTTAACATACTTGGCCGGAAGATATCCCTTTACGGTTTTATCATTAAAACGCAGCTTTACATAAAAATATCTTTCGCCTGATACATTCGTTTCACTCGTGATATTAAACTGCTTACCTTTATTTAAAGTAACTGTAGTATTACCTGATTTTACAGCATTTCCACCCGCTTCTGCACACAAAGTCCCCTTCTTTGCGTTCTGCCATATTCCCGGAATTTCTTTATCATACAAAACAGTGAGACTCTCTGCTTTTACATATCCCCTATAAGATTTTGATGAATAGGTGCATAAAACATAATACCATTTCTGGTTATCTACAGTTTTTTCGTTTTTAATCTTAACTTTTGTTTCTTTTTCTAAAATTATCTCTGTTTTATTTGATTTTATAAAAGCACTGTCATCTGATGCCTCCGCTCTTAGCTTTAAACTGTCCTGCGCAACGGTTGCAGCTACATTGGTACATACTTCTCCCATCTGCACTTTTACATATTTTTTTAAAACATACCCCTTTAATGCTTTTCCATTTTGATTGAATTTAACATGATACCAATCACCATTCTTTGCAGTTATTGTAATCCTCTGCCCTTCTGAAAGTGTGACACCAGTTCCCCCTGACTTAAGCAAGTCATATGATGTACCTGGTCCAACTCTTACATTCAAATATCCACTCACATTTACAACACCTATAGCTGTTGCAGAAACATCTTTGCTATTGTCAAACTGTACTGCCAAAACAAATGTACATATAAATAATACGCATATGCATACTGCTTTTTTTATCCTTATCCGCATTCTGTCACTCCTTTTATCTTATAAATTCTCTTAGAGCCTCCGTTTCAAAGATATAATGTGAATTGCAGAACTGACAATTTACTTCTATAGGCTTTTGGTCATTAATCATATCCAGTAAATCTTTACGCCCTATACTGGCAATAGCTCTTGATACCCTTTCCCTTGAACAATTACAATGATACATCGCAGGTATTTTTTCCAAAATCTCTACACCATTATCTTTCATTATATATTCAAGTATATCCTCAGGCATCATACCTTTTTCAAGCATATCTGTAACTGAACTGATATTTTTAAGTGATGCCTCAAGCCTGTCTATTACTTTGTCATCAGCATCAGGCATTACTTGTATAATAAATCCGCCTGCCTGCTTAACAAAATTTTCCTTATCCATGAGTATGCCAAGTCCTACTGATGAAGGCACTTGTTCAGATGTAACATAATAATATGTCAAATCCTCGGCAATCTCTCCAGATACAAGATGTGTCTGTCCATTATAAGGCTCTCCCATACCTATATCTTTTATCACATTCAAAAACCCCGGCCCGATTGCTCCTGATACATCAAGTTTACCATATGGATTAGGCGGAATTATGACATTGGGGTTATTAACATATCCTTTTACATTTGCTTTTGAATCGGCCGTCACAACAATGCCCCCTATAGGCCCGCCGCACTCTATCTGTAATGTAAGCAAATCCTTATCACCTTTCATCATGCTGCCCATCATACTTCCTGCTGTCAAAAGCCTTCCAAGCGCAGCAGTAGCAACAGGGCTTGTATTATGAATTTTTCTTGCTTCCTCAACAATATTTCTACTTGTAATGGCAAAAGCACGGAGCTGATGGTTCGCTGCTGTTGCCCTTACTATATAATCCTTAACCATATATTACCTCATTTCCTTTCTATTTCAAATACGTTGCAATATAAAATAAATCCTTTCGCTGTTATCCTTTGGAGACTCCTCACTAAACGCTTCATATACATCAATACAATTAAACCCAGCCTTATCAGCACAAGTCTTTATCTCATCTATGGAATATGCTTTCTGCCTATGAAGCTCATCAAACCTTTCAAACAAATAATTTTCATCATCTACAAGATTATATATTGTAAGCATATATTCGTTAATACAAGTATCTGCATTAAATTCATTCTCCCAGAAAAGGCTGGCATTGTCTCTATTTTCCGCAAATGTACTGGCGCCAAGCACATTTTCATAAAAATACCTTGTCTTCATATCAAAAATAAAAACTCCACCAATATCAAGAAATGTACCAACACGCATAAATATTTTATAAATATCATCTATGTCAAGAATATAATTCATTCCATCACATATACATACAAAAGCAGCAACAGAACCATATAAATCAAGTTCTCTTATATCCTGCTTTAGTAAAAGCACATTATCAGGACATTTCTGATGTGCTCTTGCAAGCATCTCTTCTGACATATCTATTCCTATCATATCATATCCGTCACCAGCAAGCAAATGTGTCATTGTACCAGTGCCGCATGCTAAATCTGCTATTAATCCTGTTTCGATACCATATTTTAATAAAAGCTTATGCAGATATTCATGCCATTTATCATAAGGAATATTGTCCATGAAATCATCATAAACTTCTGCAAAACCCATATAAATTTCATCTGTGTCGTCTATATTCTCATTATTATAATCTGCTTCTTTCATAACTTTCCTTTCAATAATCCAACTGCAGTTAAAAAATAAAAAAGCAACCACCAAACCAAGGTGTGAGTTGCTTTTCTTTTAATTAATAACTAAGGTAAAACAATCTATATGGCGGCATTACAACTCATCTAATGTCTTTCCATATGCCTCAAGAAACTCCCTGCAAAATATCTCTGCCTCTTCACATTCCATACTGTCGATAGCTTCCTTTATTGCTTCTTTTGCACACACAAACTCCTTATTGCCTGCCTTCTCCTCTTCTATACATTTTATAAGTGCTGAAAGCTTGTCAGCACATCTGACAAGCTTTTTTACCTCTTCATCATCTTCTTTGCCAAAATAGCACCTGTAATAATCACGCATATCCTCTGGAAGCATATTTATTATGCGCCTTGCTGCGTCCTGCTCTATCTCATTATAAGCCGCTCTAATAATAGGATTATCATATTTTACAGGAGTCGGCATGTCCCCTGTAATCACTTCTGTACAGTCATGATATATGCCAAGCATGGCTGTATGTTCAGGGTTATATGATTTGCCAAGCCTTACATTGCCTATTACTGCAAGTGCATGCGCAATCATTGCCACCTCAAGCGAATGTTCACTTATATTTTCACTTACTGAATTTCTCATAAGCGCCCATCTCTCTATATATTTCATACGAGACATCATTGCAAAAAAAGAATTTTTATAATTGTTCATTAATTATTCCTTTCTTTATGGAATTATCAATAAATTAACCTAACAAGTTGCAAATTGTTCATGTTGATTGTTTACAGTTCCTAAGCATCTTTTTTATATATAATCCTGTATATGATGCTTTAACCTCTGCGACTTCTTCCGGTGTTCCTGATGTAATCATTGTACCACCGTTTTCTCCACCTTCTGGGCCCATGTCAATTATATAATCGGCTGTCTTTATAACGTCAAGGTTATGCTCTATCACTATAACTGTATTGCCGCCATCTGCAAGCCTTCCAAGTATTTCTATAAGTTTATGGACATCTGCAAAATGCAGTCCTGTCGTAGGCTCATCAAGTACATATACAGTCTTTCCTGTGCTTCTTTTGCTAAGTTCAGTAGCAAGTTTAATACGCTGTGCCTCACCACCTGAAAGAGTTGTTGATGGCTGTCCAAGTTTAATATATGACAACCCCACATCATTTAATGTTTCAATCTTCCTTCGGATATTTGGTACATTTTCAAAAAATTTAAGCGCTTCCTCAACAGTCATATCAAGCACATCAAAAATACTTTTACCCTTATACTTAACATCAAGAGTATCTCTATTATACCTTTTACCACCACATACTTCACATGTTACATACACATCTGGCAAAAAATTCATCTCTATCTTAATTATACCATCACCACTACACGCTTCACACCTGCCGCCTTTTACATTAAAACTAAATCTCCCTTTTTTATATCCCTTTACTTTAGCGTCTTGTGTTGCAGCGAAGATGTCTCTTATCAAGTCAAATACACCTGTATATGTCGCAGGATTGGAACGTGGTGTTCTCCCTATTGGTGACTGGTCTATATTTATAACCTTGTCAAGGTTTTCTATGCCTGCTATGCTATCACAGTCTCCGGGTACACATCTTGCACGATTCAAATCCCTTGCTAGTGTCTTATATAATATCTCATTGACAAGTGAGCTTTTGCCTGAACCTGAAACTCCTGTCACGCATGTCATAACACCTGTTGGAAATGACACCTCTATATTTTTAAGATTATTTTCTCTTGCACCTTTTACAGTAATAAATCCCTTTGGTTCTCTTCTCACATCTGGCACCGGAATACATATCCTTCTGCTTAAGTATGCACCTGTAATGGACTTTTCTGATTTCATTATGTCCTCTGCTGTACCTGCTGCAACTACCTCACCACCATGTGAGCCTGCCCCTGGTCCTATATCCACAACATAATCTGCCGCAAGCATAGTATCCTCGTCGTGCTCTACTACAATAAGAGTATTTCCAAGATCTTTAAGCTTATTTAACGTTGCAAGAAGCTTATCATTATCACGCTGATGCAGTCCAATACTTGGCTCATCAAGAATATATGCAACACCTACAAGTCCTGAGCCTATCTGTGTAGCAAGCCTTATTCGCTGTGCTTCTCCTCCTGAAAGACTTGCTGTATAACGTGAAAGCGAAAGATATTCAAGCCCCACATCCATTAGAAATCTTACTCTGGAACGTATCTCCTTAAGTACCACTTTTCCAATCTTTAGCTGTTTCTCAGAAAGACTTAGGTTTTCCAGAAATTCTGTTAGATTGTATATGGACATCTCTGTAACCTCTGCTATATTCTTATCTTCTATAGTTACTGCAAGCGCCTCTGCCTTAAGCCTTCTGCCTTTACATGCTTTGCATGGTGTAACCTGCATAAAACTCTCGTATTCTTTTTTTACTCCTTCTGAACCAGTTTCCCTGTAACGCCTCTCAACATTTCTGATAACACCCTCAAATGCAACATCATATACACCTTCGCCACGCTGCCCTTTATAATGAACCTTGACCTCTCTACCATCAGTGCCATGCATTATCATATGTTGTATGTCTTTAGGAAGTTCTCCGTAAGGTGTATTTAAATCAAATCCATATTCCTCTGCAAGTGCATCAAGCAAACATCTAGCAAAGCTTGTACTATTTGGAACTGACTGCCATCCATTTACAACAAGTGCACCCTCTGCAAGGCTTACTGACTTGTCCGGAAGTATTAAATTCTCATCAAACTCCATCTTATAGCCTATTCCATGACATACCTCACATGCACCAAATGGATTGTTAAAAGAAAATATTCTGGGCTCTATCTCATCTATGCTGACACCACAGTCCGCACAGGAAAAACTCTGGCTGAAATTAATAGTCCTCTCATCGGGTATATCGACTATAAGAAGTCCATCTGAAAGCCTCATAACACTTTCAATAGAATCAGAAAGCCTTTTTTCTATGCCTTCACGCACTATAAGACGGTCAACCATAATCTCTATATTATGCTTCTTATTCTTATCAAGCTTTATCTCCTCCGAAAGCTCATATACACTGCCATCTACAACAACTCTTACATATCCACTCTTCCTTGCACTCTCAAACACTTTTACATGCTGACCTTTTCGGCCTCTGACAACTGGAGCAAGAAGCTGTAGCCTTGTCTTTTCCGGAAGTGACATAATCTCATCAACAATCTGGTCTACAGTCTGTCTCTTAATTTCTTTACCACACTTAGGACAATGTGGTATACCCGCCCTTGCATATAACAGCCTAAAATAATCATATATTTCTGTCACAGTACCAACAGTTGAACGCGGATTTCTGTTGGTGGATTTCTGATCAATAGAAATGGCGGGAGGGAGCCCTTCTATGCTCTCTACATTTGGTTTCTCCATAAGTCCCAAAAACTGTCTCGCATATGACGAAAGTGACTCCATATACCTTCTCTGTCCCTCTGCATAAATCGTGTCAAAAGCAAGAGAAGATTTACCTGAACCACTAAGCCCTGTAAGTACTACAAACTTATCCCTTGGAATATCAACATCAATTTCCTTTAGATTATGCTCTGCTGCCTTTCTTATACGAATATATTTCTTAGCCTCTTCATGTTTTCCCATAACTTAAATCCATAACCATATGCTTGCCGCTAAACAGTTACTCTATCCTTTCTAACATTTTCCGAAACAGTTAAAACTACTTTGTCTATTATAGCGGATATTATTTTTAATTTCAAGCACATATGTTTGGATTCATAAAATAACTATCACAATTACAAATAAATATCTTTATACCCTATAGCATGTTTGATAATTACCCTACTTTGTTTAATTTAATCAAATATATGTGTTTAAAAAAATATGAATTATCAAATGGTGCATATATTAGCAAATTAATGACTATTAAAGATACTACATAAAACATTTAATGGAAATTTGAATACATGATATATTAT
>CAMWXG010000067.1 GCA_947178155.1 uncultured Lachnoclostridium sp. | reverse complement strand
GGAAAATATTGATAGTTTGGATAATATTATTACTAAAATAAACAAAATGGATGACGAAGTAGAAAAGAAAAAATTTTTGGATGAGCATGTTGAAGATTTGGCTATGTTTTTGGAAACGTTAAAGAAAATAAATAAGAGTAAAATTCAAAAGGAATACTTTGGACGTAAAGAAGAAAAGAAAGAAGACTTATTTACAGGTTTATACAAAGAAGAAGAAATTTTTGAGCTTTTTAGTCAAAAGGATAACAATACTATAAAGAAAGAATGTTCTTTAATCGAGTTAAAGAGGATGTATGTATCTGTATATAATAGAAAACCAGCTTCTAATTATACAAAAGAACGTATAATAAATATTTTGCGCGATAGAATGCATACTATGAATAGAGCATCAGCATTTGCTAAATTAGAAGAAGAACGAAATATTAGAAAAGTTAATTATTTATAAATTTAGATTTGTTAAATAGTAAGAGCAGGCTGTACAGCAAATATTGTTGTATTGCCTGCTATATAATAATTTTATCAAATATATCCATTGCTATTTTTTCTAATAGTTTATTTACATTTATCATATATATTTCTCCAAATAGTTTAATAAAGATGACTACATTATACCATTAAAAAAGCTATAGGCAAGAATCAGATTGCAGTTATTATAAAATACTGCTATAATCAGATAATATAACTTATCAGAAACTGCAAATCAATTTTGATAAAAGAGCCTGCTTTGGCTTGCTATTAATGCTTTCTCTATTTTGAGAGGAGCGTTTAAAATAGAGAAAGACGGGGTATAGATTTGAAAAAAGACAGAAAGATAAAAAGATTTTTTAAAAGAAACAGGGATATATTTGTCTATTGTCTTGCAGGAGTATTATTTATTTGCATTCTTATTGTATTAGTTAATACAGCAATTTCTTTTAAGTATACAGATACAAAAATTAATCATGTAAGTATAAAGCGTCTTGAGTCACTTAGAAATATTGAAGAGGCTACACCTTCTCCTAAACCAAATGTGCCTGTTGCTACACAGAGGCCAAAAGAGTATAATGAAGAAGAGGTATACACGTTTTTACAGGGACCAAAGTCATGGGATGAAAGAAGAGACTGGTCGGGCAGTTGGGGACATACGTATTATGATGGCGGCTCTTTTGGGGCTTTTGGCTGTGGATTGTGTTGTCTTGCAAATGTTTATTCTACACAGAGTAGATATAGATGTACGCCTGTAGATATGTACAGATTTGCCAAAAGGCAAACATATTATAGCGGTGGCGGTGCTATTGCATGGGAATATATGGAGAGTATTTTGGAAAAGCTTGGGTTTTCATGCTCTGTACAGAAGAAGCCCCGCAGTTATCAGGCATTTCAGAAACAGATGACAGGAGCAAAGTGCAGTATAGTTCTGGTGAGCAGTGATAATTCTACATGTTATTGGAAGGATACCCCCGGACATTATGTTACGATATTTATGTATGATGAAGAAAAGGATATGGTGTTTTTAGCAGATTCAGGAAATCCTGATCATAACAGACAGTGGGTAAGTTTGCGTAAGATTTATAAATCGCTTAAAACTGCAAGTGAGTGGCAGTATTTAAAAGTAGGAGGGTATGACAGAAAAAAAGATATATGGCATCATAAAAAGATTGAGGGTAACTGGGTAAAACCTGACTATATCAGTTCAAGTTGATTATATCAGGAAATTGCTTATAACATGGTGGCAGTAAATTAAGAATTTGTGTTGCAAATTTTTGCAGTGTAAGCTGTCTGGCTTATATTTTTTATAGAAATGAGGAAGTTATGAATAAATTTACTAGGTTTATAAAAGTTAATAAGTGGGTTGAATATGTAGGTGGTATTGCAGTATGTATAGGTTTGTGGTCTGGATATTTTGTGGACAATGTAACATTTCCTATAAGAATATGTCAAATGGCTCTTATGCTCTTTGGTATTGTTGTCTGCTGCCTGCATGAATATTTAAATAAGGAGACCAATAGCACCCAGGAGGAAATTGAGCGAAAAAACTATGTTGATACAATGGCATATAAATTATCGTATTTTGTAATGCTTGCAGTTTATACGGTTATAATAGTATATTCAGCAGCATTTGAGAAAAATTTTTTGATGATGTTTACATTGGCACTGTTTTTTATAAATATTATAACAAATAGTGTATTTCAGAAAAAATATTTAAAAGAATATGATAAAAAAAGCAAGGAGAATTAATATGTCAAAGGAATATATTGATTTAATTGAGGCAGTAAAGTCATTTGAAAATAAAGAAGCAGTGATATTTGATATGGATGGGTTGATATTTGATACTGAAAGGGTGTTTATGGAACAGCTTGCAGTTGCAATGGATGAGAGAGGATATAAACTTACACGTGATATATACACACAGACATTAGGACTTGGAGGAAGTAAACTTAAGGAAGTAATGTATGGATATTATGGGAATGATTATCCATTTAAAGAGTGTGGACATATTGCGCAGGAAAGATTGACAATTATTGCTCGTACAGTAGGAGTTAGTGTTAAACCACAAATAAGTGAGCTGCTTAAAGTATTGAAAGCAGAGGGGATATTATGTGCAGTAGCATCTTCAACCGAATCAGAATATGTAAGGATTTATCTTGAAAATGCAGGGCTTAATATGTATTTTAATGTGATAATAGGTGGAGAGATGGTAAAAAATTCAAAGCCTGAACCTGATATTTTTCTATTAGCATGTGAAAAACTTAATGTTGTACCAGAAAAAGCAGTAGTACTTGAGGATTCAGATAATGGAGTGGCGGCAGCTTATGCGGCGGGAATACCTGTTGTGTGTGTTCCTGATTTGCGTGAACCGTCAGAAGATACGATTAAGATAGCTGCCGCGGTGGTAAGAAGATAAGGAATTGTTATTGCTCTATTCCATTTATAAATTTCAGCACACCATTGCAGGAAAGTATTGCTATAAAAAGAATAAATGTTATAATAAGCGATACAAATGTAAATATTATAAAACCAATTCCTAATGCTTTAAAAAGCTGCATTATGCATGTAGCGTCAAGTACTATTGCTATAAAAAGACCAAATGATGAATACAGTCTGTAAGATTTAAGTGACGAGCGAGTTAAAGAGTTAAATTCTTTAATGTGTTGGTCACTTTTTTTATAATCATCTATGGTTATATGGCGGACTGAAACAAAATTTGCAAGGCGCAGTGCTGTATAGTGGTTTATTGCTTTGTCCACTTGGTTATTATGATGTAAAAGTAACATAGTGCCAATAGTTATAAATGAAACAATATGGCTGCTGTATATGACATTGTGTATGCCAGACAAAAAAAGAAAAGCAACGGTATAAAGAAATATGTTAAAAAGCGTGATATTAAAAAAATTATCATAAAAAATATTTCTGTTTCGGGAACCAGCATTGCTCAAATTTAAATAAAGAAGCAGAAAAACCGTAGCAATAATAACTGCTGATATAATATAGGCAACAGCATTAAATATTAAGACAGAATGTTTAAGGTTATCTGCATTGCGAAGAAGTTTATGTTTTGTATGGTTTTGTGTAACGGCATGACAGATAAGCACAACAGTAAAAAATATTGGCGCTGCAGTTAATGGAATGGTTTCAGAAAATGCACTTTTATTACCGATAAAGTATAGAATGCAGCATTTAACAGCACACCATAGAAGCATGCAATAGAAAAATTCAGTAAAAAAACTTAATATAAAGTATATAAAAGATAAAGGCTGACAGCGGCGCAAGGTGTCCTTTGTATAGCGTACAAGGTTATTACCGGCAAAGCTTTTTATGGATATACCATGTTTTTTTGCGATGCTAAAAATACGTTTTTCATCTTTTAGAACCTGTTGTATTTTATCTGCACTGATAAGTGAATTAGCTTCTTCTTTAAAATTTTCTTTAAATTCATCATATACTTTGTCATAGTCGTAATTCATATTAAAATAGCTCCTGATAATGTTTTATTTCGCAGTTAATAAAAATGTTATTGCTAATAGTGACACAAGAATTTTTATTTCTGCTTATACTAATATAACACATTAGGAAATAAAATTCGAGGATTTTTGCCAAAAGTACGAGTTTTGCAACGCCATGTTGCACGATTTTTGTGCATTCAGTGCTGAAAGCACTGCTTGTTACTGGTAACGAAGTGAATAGAAATTAAGGCTGCCGCTTGCCATTTATTGTACGGCAGCCAGTGTGTTTTTGTATTTGATATGGCAAGGAACTTGTAAATAATTAACAGTTCCTAATATGAAAATAGCTTATATTAAGATTGTTTTTTCATAAATGTTTTTAACATTTCATATTGTTTTCTTTGTGCAGGTGAAAGCTCCTGCAAAAACATTTGAGTCAACAGTTCATTTTCTTCTGGTGTAAAAGTTATATTTTGTTGTGTAAGCTGCATTTTCCAGTTTGTGATTATAGGAAGTGCCTGATTAAGGTCTTTTCCCTTGAGTGTTCCAAATAGTGTTTCTATCATTTTTTGCTTACGTTTGTCCATATTCCTGTATTCACGGTTGTTTTTCCAATTAGTCAATTTTTACTCCTTTCATAGCTGTTAATTGCTATTTGGTTATGTGGTCTGCATAATGTTTTGAAGATTTTCAAATGTTTCTTTTTGTTCAGGTGAAAGCTGTGACATAAGAAACTGCATCATAAAGTTGCTGTGTGAATTATCTGATTTGTTAATACCGCCACTTAATGAGCCAAGGCCGTTGATAAGCTGAAACAGAGTATTTAGCGGGGTAGTGCCTGCATTTATTTCGTCTGCTTTAGGCATATCGGGATGAGAATTTGCAAATTCACGATAGCTTTTAAAAAGCCTGTCAGCATGAATAAAATTAAGAAGTATTTGTATTGTGTCTGCTTCTTTTGGCGTACAATATTCACGTATATTCATGAGCATTGCTTCAGGATTAGGTGTGAAAGCCTGACCGTTTTCATTTTCATCTAAACTGTATCCGGTAAGCTCTGGAGTCTGTGGCTGCATTGCAAGGTTAATAAGTGAATTGGCCTGAAGCAGTATTTCCATGGAATGCCTGCTTTGAGGGGATACGTAGGGAAGAGCGGCACGCATCATTGCAATATGGCGTTCACGTTCGTTTTGGTTTGGCATAGTTACCTCCATAAATTTTGTTTTTGCTATATTTTATGATGGAAAATAAGATTTATTACAAAAATTTTGATACAAATATAATAAATATTGTCTAAAACTGTTGACAATATATTTTTAGACTGTATAATTAATTTGTTTACGTTTACTAAACTTTGTGTTTAGAGTATATAATATGGGAGATTAGTATGGAAATTGGAAAGAAGCTTAAGGATTTGAGAAATCAGTGTGGTCTGACGCAGGAGGAGTTAGCAGACAGAGCTGAACTATCCAAAGGATTTATATCACAGCTTGAGCATGATGTTACATCACCATCAATTTCAACACTTGCTGATATACTGCAGTGTCTGGGCAGCAGCTTGTCTGAATTTTTTGCTGCACCTTTAGAGGAAAAGGTTGTTTATACATATGATGAATACTTTGAGAAGGAAGATGATGATTTGCATAATTTGACTGAGTGGATTATACCAAATGCCCAAAAGAATATGATGGAGCCAATAAGGCTTACTCTAAAGCCGGGTGGAGGTACATATCCTGACAATCCACATGAGGGTGAGGAGTTTGGTTATGTACTTAAAGGGCAGATTGACATATATATAGGAAACAGGGTTTATAGGGCAAATGAGGGTGAGTCTTTTTACTATAAGCCGGATAAGACACATTATATTAAGGCGGCAGGAGATGATGAGGCAATGCTTATATGGATATCAGCACCTCCATCTTTCTAAAACTATGAGAATTGATAAAAAGGAGGTTTTTCATGGCAAAAAAACTTATAGATTTAGTAGGGATTACTAAATCATATGGAGATAGGGTTATAATAGATGATATGAATCTTTTTATGAATGAAAATAGATTTCTTACTCTTCTTGGTCCAAGCGGCTGTGGTAAAACTACTACTTTAAGAATTATTGGAGGATTTGAATCACCTGATAAAGGGAAGGTTATCTTTGATGGAAAGGATATTACAGATACTGCACCAAATGAAAGACCACTTAATACAGTATTTCAAAAATATGCATTGTTTACGCATATGAATATTGAAGAAAATATTGCTTTTGGGTTAAAAATTAAGAAAAAATCTAAATCGTATATTAGTGATAAGGTAAAGTATGCATTAAAACTTGTTAATTTAAGCGGATATGAGAAGCGTATGCCTGATTCTTTAAGTGGCGGGCAGCAGCAGCGTATAGCGATAGCAAGGGCGATAGTAAATGAGCCAAAGGTTCTTCTTCTTGATGAGCCTTTGGGTGCACTTGATTTAAAGCTTAGGCAGGATATGCAGTATGAGCTTATACGACTTAAAAATGAGCTTGGTATAACATTTATTTATGTTACACATGATCAGGAAGAAGCGCTTACTATGTCAGATACGATAGTTGTAATGAATAAAGGGTATATTCAGCAGATAGGAACGCCTGAGGATATTTACAATGAACCACAAAATGCGTTTGTAGCTGATTTTATAGGAGAAAGCAATATAATCGGTGCTACTATGGTTGAAGACAGACTTGTTGAGATACTTGGTACAAGGTTTAAATGTGTTGATGAAGGTTTTGGGAATAATAAACCTGTTGATGTAGTAGTTCGCCCAGAGGACATAGTTCTTACAGAGCCTGATTATGGGATAATAAAGGGACGCGTAATGTCAGCTATATTTAAGGGTGTACATTACGAGATGGAAGTCCTGGCTAATGGCTTTGAGTGGCTTGTCCATAGTACTGTTTTAAAAGAACCTGGAACAGAAGTTGGAATTTTCGTTGATCCTTTTAATATACAGATTATGAATAAACCGGAGTCTGAAGATGAGGAAGTTTTAGTTGAGGAATAATTGTTCCTTTATCTTGTCCTGACACAAATGTCAGGCATCTATTACTTCAAAATTAATGCAACAATAGTTATGGAGTGAAAAGTAATTTAAGAAATAGAGGAGGTGGAAATCTATGAAGAAGATTGGTTCAAAGATTCTTACTGGACCATATATAATATGGATGATTATCTTTACGGTTATTCCACTTGGTCTTATTGTATACTATGCATTTACAAATTCAGGAGGTGCATTTACTCTTGATAATGTTGTTTCTATTGCGGATACAGTAAATGCAAAACCATTGTGGTTAAGCTTTAAGATGTCATTTGAAATTACTGTTATATGTTTTTTATTGTCATTTCCATTAGCAATAATATTAAGTAAATATTCAAAAAATAAGAATAGCATAATTGTTATGGCATTTATTCTTCCTATGTGGATGAATTTTATGCTGCGTACTCTTGCATGGAGACTTATTCTTTTAAATAATGGTTTTTTGAATAGGGCTTTTGAAATATTTGGGTTAAATTCTGTATATTTGATGAATACAAAGGCGGCTGTTATACTTGGAACAGCTTATGATTATTTTCCATTTATGCTGCTGCCGATTTATAATGCAGTAGCTAAAATTGATGAAGATGTGATAAGTGCAGCCAGAGATTTGGGAGCATCAGGGGTGGTAGTAATAAGGCGGATAATTTTCCCACTTGCAATGCCGGGGATTATAAGCGGAATAACTATGGTTTTTGTGCCTTCAATGAGTGAATTTGTTATTGCAGATATGCTTGGCGGAGGAAAGGTGTATATGATTGGAAATGCGATTGAGCAGGCATTTAATTCAGGTTATGCAGATATACATCTTGGTTCAGGGCTCTCACTTTCACTTATGGGATTGATTGTTATAAGTATGCTTATTTATAAATTTTTTGATAAAGGAGAGGAGGGACATGGAATATGGTAAAGAAGTTTACAGAAAAGTTTTATCTTGTATTTATGTTTGTGCTTTTATATATGCCTATTGCAGTCCTTATTATGTCCTCTTTTAATGCCTCTGAGAAAAACAAAGCAGTATGGGGAGGTTTTACACTTAGTGCATATAAGGCTCTTATAAAGGACGAAATTATAATGAGCGCATTGTATACAACATTTCTGCTTGCTGGAGGAGCGGCACTTATTGCAACAGTGCTTGGGACGCTTCTGTGTATAGGAATGATGAATATGGGGAAGCTTTTTAAATCAACTATGATTGGTATTGCACAGATACCGCTTTTAAATTCAGATATAGTAACTGGTATATCACTTATGCTTCTTTTTACAAGATTTACGGATTTAAGTTTTGGGACAATGCTTGTTGCACATGTGACATATATTATACCCTATGTTGTGCTTAGTGTTTATCCTAAAATTATGCAGTTAAATGTAAGTATATATGAGGCAGCGCTTGACCTTGGGGCATCACCTTTATTTGCAATGAGAAAAGTAATTATACCTGATATAATGCCTGGTATTTTAACAGGTTTTATGCTGGCATTTACAATGTCGCTTGATGATTTTTCAGTGACTTATTTTACTAAGGCTCCAGGAATTAATACAATGTCTACTATGATAAATGCTGAGTACCGCAAAGGGATACAGACAGAGATTTATGCTCTGTCAACAATTATTTTTATTGTAGTTTTAATAGTACTTTTCATAATAAACAGAAGAAGTGAAAAGGCATTTAGAATTGAAAATGAAAGGGTGTGACATAGTTGAATAGAGGTTATCGCCAGATAAGGGTATTAGCGGTTATATGCCTGTCTGTTTTCTCGTTATTTCTTACATCATGCAGTACCAGACAAGAGGATTTAAGCAATAATATAATTGTGTTTAATTATGGTGATTATATTGACAGAGAGCTTTTAGGACAGTTTGAAAAAGAAACGGGGATTCATGTTATATATGAAGAATTTTTAACTCCTGAGGCTATGTATACAAAATACAAAAACGGATCAGTAAAATATGACCTTATTTGCTGCTCCGATTATATGCTTTATAAAATGATAGAAGAGGATGAGGTAGTACCAATTGATTATAATGCTATGGAGCATATAGGCAATATAGGCGATATATATTGGGAACTTTCAAAAAATTTCGACAGCCAGAATAAATATACTGTACCATATTTTTGGGGTACAGTTGGAATACTTTATAATACCGAAATGATTGATTATGTGCCTGACAGTTGGACACAGCTTTGGAATGAGGAATATAAAAATAATATAATAATGCAGAATAGTGTACGTGATAGCTTTGTTCCTGCGCTTATATTAAACGGCGCTTCTATTAATACAAAAGATAAGGGGGAACTTAGAAAAGCTCTTAAAGATTTACAGAAGCAGAAAAGTCTTGTACAGTCGTATCTCGTAGATGAAGTGCGTGATGATATGGTTAATAATCAGGCAGTTATGGCGGTTATCTATTCAGGGGAGGCAAGCCTTGCAAGGGAATATAATGAAAATCTTGAATATGTTGTTCCAAAGGAAGGCTCGAATATTTGGATGGACAGCTGGATTATACCAAAGGGTGGTAAAAATTATGATGGTGCCATAAAATTTCTTGATTTTATATGCAGAAAGGATGCTGCACAGGCTAATTTTGATTATGTATATTATTCAACTCCAAATGAGGCAGTGCTTGAGGATATAGATGATGAGGAAAAGGAAGAAGATAATGCAATATTTCCGGATGAGGATATATTAAGCAGATGCGAAATGTTTAAATATCTGGGAAGTGACATAGAAGAGTTTTATAACAGGCTGTGGAAGGAACTCAAGGTTTACTAAATTTGTAAATTGGGGTATACTAGTGTGTATGAATTAAGAAGTTTTGGAGGTTTTATTTTATGTTAAATGATAAAAAAGTTTTATACAGTGGTATGCAGGCAACGGGAAATCTTACTCTTGGAAATTATCTTGGAGCGCTTAAAAATTGGCTTACTCTTAATGAAGAATATGAATGTTTTTTTGGTGTAATGGATCTTCATTCTATTACTGTGCGCCAGGAACCAGCGGATTTTCGTAAGCGTGCAAGAAATCTTCTTGCACTTTACATTGCGGCAGGTCTTGATCCTGTTAAAAATTGTATATATTATCAGTCACATGTTTCTGCACATGCAGAGCTTGGCTGGATACTTGATTGTTTTACTTATATGGGAGAGCTTAACCGTATGACGCAGTTTAAGGATAAAGCGGCAAAACATTCTGATAATATAAATGCAGGACTTTATACATATCCTGTACTTATGGCAGCAGATATACTTTTGTATCAGGCTGATTATGTACCGGTTGGCAGAGATCAGCAGCAGCATCTTGAAATTACACGTGACATTGCGCAGCGTTTTAATGCAATATATGGTGATGTATTTACGATACCGGAAGGGTATTATGGCAAAAAGGGAGCAAAGATTAGAAGTCTTCAAGAGCCTGATAAGAAGATGTCAAAATCTGATGAAAATGCAAATGGAAGCATTTATCTTATGGACGATATTGATACTGTAGTACGCAAATGCAAAAGAGCAGTTACAGATTCAGAAAGTGAGATACGCTATTCAGAAGATAAGCCGGGAATAAGCAATCTTCTTGAGATATATGCAGCATGTACAGAAAAGACCATTGAAGAATCACAGAAGGAATTTGAAGGCAAGGGATATGGTGAATTTAAACTTGCTGTTGCAGAGGCAGTTAATAGTGTACTTGTACCAATGCATAATGAATTTGAAAGACTTATTAAAGATAAAGAATATCTTGATGGAATAATAAAGGAAAATGACGATAAAGCGAGATATTTTGCAAATAAGACACTTCGCAAGGTAAGGAAAAAGGTTGGTTTTACAGATATTCCGCGCTAAAGTGTGTTTAGTGGAAAATAAAGAAAGGAGAAATACAAAGTGGCAGGTTCTAGTTTTGGAAAGATTTTTTGTGTGACTACATGGGGAGAGTCGCATGGAAGCGGCATAGGGGTAGTTGTAGATGGCTGTCCTGCCGGACTTTTGCTTGACGAGAAAAAGATACAAAAATATTTAGACAGGCGCAAGCCGGGACAGAGTATTTATTCTACACCACGTAAAGAAGATGATATTGTAGAGATACAGTCAGGTGTATTTGAGGGGATGACTACAGGGACTCCTATTTCTATGGCTGTATATAATAAAACACAGCGTTCAAAGGATTATTCAGAGATAGCAAGGGTTTACAGACCAGGACATGCTGATTATACTTTTGATAAAAAGTATGGTTTTAGGGATTATCGAGGAGGAGGACGTTCTTCCGGACGTGAAACAATAGGCAGAGTTGCTGCAGGTGCTATTGCCTGTGAGCTATTAAAAGAGCTTGGAATAGAGGTATGCGCATACACGAAATCAATATGTGGTATAACTATTGATGAAGAAATGATATCAAAGGAAAATATCATGAAAAGTCCTCTTTATATGCCAGATTTAGAGGCATCTTCAAAAGCTGAACATAAACTTTTGCAGATGATGAAAGAGAAAAATTCGGCTGGTGGCATAATAGAGTGTACAGTTTCAGGACTTCCGGCAGGTATTGGGGAACCTGTATTTGAAAAACTTGATGCTAATCTTGCAAAAGCTGTAATGTCAATAGGTTCTGTAAAAGGTATTGAGATTGGTTCAGGATTTGAAGCGGCTTTTTCGTCAGGTTTTAACAATAATGATGGTTTTTATATAGATGAAAATTCAAAAGTAAGAAAGTATACGAATAATGCAGGTGGCATACTTGGCGGTATAAGCGATGGCAGTGAGATAATTATAAGGGCAGTAGTTAAGCCTACGCCTTCTATTGCATCATCACAAAAGACCATAAATAGAGATGGTGAAAATATAGATGTAGAAATAAAAGGGAGACATGATCCAGTAATCGTGCCAAGAGCAGTAGTAGTTGTAGAAGCAATGACAGCTATAACTGTGCTTGATATGCTTATGATGTCAATGACTTCAAGACTTGATTTGATGAAGAAGTTTTTTAATCTTGTCAGATAAGTAACATGAACCGTACCTTTATCAATTTACTTCATATAATAAGATTAGATAAAAATTGATGGAGGGACATATGAGGTATTATTATTATGGTTGTAATAAAGATAGTACAGGCCATAAGGTGAGGAGTAGAGAATGTATAATAGGTGGAGACAGTAAGGAAAATCTTAGTATGTCAGATGTAACAATGTCAGCCAGCTTAGATGATGATATACATGAAGGCGGGCTTATTATAGATGATGATACAGTATATGAGATAGATGAAGAATGCTTAAGATGCAAAAATAGAAAAAAAGCTAAATAAGTTTTTAACACATATATTATTATGATAAAGCGTGTTTGAAATAATTTTTCAAACACGCCAAGAATGTTTATATCCTATAATCTTATAAAAAATTAATTATTTTTCTAAAATTTCAATCCCACGCATACGGAATAATGCACCAAGTAAATCTATTGGTCGTATTTGTTCTAAAAATAATGTAAATTGATAATATGTCAAGCCTTTTTCTCCCAGCCTTTAAGTCCTTTTTTATAATGCTTCATGCGTTCAGCGCCTTCCTCGTGTCCCCAGTCATAAATCATGCTGAAATAATAAACAGAGCTTGCATAACGCTTACTTATGCCTAAACCGTTTTCTCGTGCATCTCCAATATCCCAGAAAAGCTGGACTAAATCTTCATTTTGAAACTGGGAATAATTTGCCAAAGGTTGGCTTTCACTTTCTTCAGGATAGTTATAGTTTAATGCATCATCTAACATTGTGTATCCTTTTGTTTCGTTTCTTTCAATTCCAATACCATATAAAAGGCAGTGACCAACATACATCTTTGCAATTTCATTTGACTGTGCAGCTGCTTTATCAAACCATTCATATGCAGCATCAGCATCAGTTGTGCCGCCTTTTCCAAACAAAATGCATTTGCCATACTCTGTCTGTGCATAAGCATCTCCAAGCTCAGCTTGTCTTTTATATTCTTCGATTTCATCAGTGCTTTTTGGAATATGCCAGCTATACATTTTTCCTATGTGTCTTGCATTAGAAGAATCATAAGCATAGATTTCAACCATTGGCAAACGCTCTTTAAGGTATGCTAATGCTTCTTCTGTTGGAGTTTTTAAGACAAAATCAATGGTCATTAAGTTGCCGTTTACATCTTCAAAAATAAGTCCATTGTTTCCGAATCCATCAATTTGTGATATTTTTTGAATATTGCTTAAACGCATTGCTTCATATTCCATAATCCATGAAGCGCTTATAAGTACATCAGCTCCAAATTCTTTGTATCCACCAGACATGTCATGGTCAATCTGCTTACATAAGTCTTTTAAACTTTCATTGGGTGATGCCTGACGTAGTAAAGAATTTCCAAGCTTTGTATATTTTGGCGTAATATGTATGATAGAAAAACTATTGTAAAAAAGTATATATAGTATTGCAAGTATACAAAGTCCTATTAGTATCCATTTTGCTATATCCTCATGTCCATATTCTGCTAACTTGCTAAGAAGAGAAGATAATAAGCCCTTTAATCCAATACTGATTCCTTTACTTTTTACAGTTACATTATTTTGATAGATATAAGTACATAAAAATACCAATACACCAATAGCTGCTATTTTAATAATAAAAACAAATAAAAGCCACAACCATTGTTTATAAAGTTTTTTTGTTGCCATTTTTTCTCCTTTCATTTTGTATTGTATACTTGGTATGTTTGTTCCCATTCATTTCGTATTATTTCGTATAAAGTACAATCATGAAATCCGTCTCGTGTTTTATAGTAATGTTGTAAAAGACCTTCATAGTGCATTCCAGCCTTCTCCATCACTTTTTTTGAAGCTGGGTTTTCTACCGAACTAAATGCATCAATTCGTTCAATATCTGTATTGCGAAACATATAATCAATAACAGTTCTTGCCGCTTCACTTGAGTAGCCTTGATTCCACCAACGGCTGGCAATCGTGTAGTTTCTATTGTTTTTGTTCCTATATGTTTCAAGTATATATTCCTCCTTACAAATACCGATTTATCATTCTGTTTTCATCATACCATAATCTTTTTTAAAAAACAATGTGTCTACTCAATGCTGTACCCAAATAAATCTTATTTTGGCAAAATGTGTGCATTTCAGCGCTGAAAGCGCTGCTTGTTACTATGAGCGGCGTAGCCGTGAATAGTAACACT
>CAMWXG010000066.1 GCA_947178155.1 uncultured Lachnoclostridium sp. | reverse complement strand
AACACTACAGATTATGAAACAGAAACTGATATAATTATTGAAATTGATCCTGGCTCCGACTTTTGTACAGGTACTCATGAAACCACAAAGCTCAGCCTTAAGTCCCTGCGAAACTATATTACACCTGATACAACTATACTTGATGCAGGATGTGGCAGTGGAATACTTGCAATATCTGCAATTTTATGCGGTGCTTCTCATGCTTTTTGTCTTGATATAGACAAATCTGCTGTAGAAACCGCAAAAGAAAATGCAATTATCAACCATATACCTCCTGATAAAATAAAAATATATCATGCAAATATTCTTGAAGACTCAAAAATCATTAAGGAAAATTATAATGCCCCTGTTGATATTGTTGTTGCTAATATTTTAGCTGATGTAATAATACCTCTTTCAAAATGCATTCATCAGTATATTAAAAAAGGCGGTCTCTTTATTTCATCAGGAATACTTTCTGAAAAATCCGATGAAGTAGAAACCGCTCTTTTAGAAAATAATTTTAAAATATTACAGAAAAACATACTTGGTGAATGGGTATCATTTGTCGCAAAAGCATAGAATAAATTTATATCTCCAGTCCCAGCATTACCTGGTAATGCCAGAACGTGTTTGGAAATTCATTCTCACAAAGCTTGAAACACACCTGCAAAAGCAATTTTCAAACACGCTCTATGACTTTTTATGCTTTCTTTGCACTTCTTCCACGCATCTTCTTAATAGTAAACCACAATGTACCTGTTATACATATAGAAGAATAAGCTCCACATATTATACCTGCAAGAAGAGGTATAGCAAAATCTCTAATGGATTCTACACCAAGAATCGCAAGCATAAATACCATAAAGAATGTTGTAAGTGAAGTATTAATGCTTCGTGTCAATGTCTGTGTAATACTATCATTGACTACATCAGTAAGTGCCTCCTCACTTGTACGTGTACCCAAATTTTCACGAATACGGTCAAATATTACGATTGTAGCATTAATTGAATAACCTACTATCGTAAGCATACATGCAATAAATGTATTTCCCACGGAAATTCTTACTGCTGCATATACAAGAAGTACACAAACTACATCATGCAGAAGTGCAAGAACCGCACTGCCTGCAAATACAAAGTCTTTAAATCTGAACCATATATATATAAGCATACATATAGCTGCGATAATAACTGCAATAACCGCATCAGATTTCATCTCATCTGATACAGCAGCGCTTATGCTCTGTATTTCAATACTATCTTCTTCAATACTATATTTTGAAGAAATTTCTGCTGTAAGAGTTTTACGTTGTTGTTCTGAAAGCTCAATAGTCTTAACATTAAGCTCATTAGCTCCTGCAACCTCTGCTATTACTACATCATTTGAACCGCTTATATCCTGAAATGTCTTTTCAACATCTTTCTTTAAACTGTCATCAATCTTCTGTTCTGCACTGAATGGTATGTCATACGTTGTACCACCCACGAAATCCAGACCATAATTAAGTATACTTCCATTGCTTGTATAATTAAATACAAGTGCAACTATGCATGCCGCAATCATTACGCCTGAAATAATAAAGAACTTTGACTTATGCTTAATAAAGTCAATCTGTTTTCTCTCTTTTTCTACACCAAAGTATTTTTCATCATCTACACCAAGAGCATATAATGCATTTAAAAGTAACTTAGTTATTACAAGTGATGTAAACATTGAAAGCACAATACCCATTGCAAGTGTTGTAGCAAATCCCTTTACTGTACCTGAACCTTTAATATAGAGAACCGCTGCTGCAATAAGTGTTGTCACATTACCATCGACAATAGCCGAAAGAGCCTTATCAAATCCAAGTTTTATACTTGACTGCACAGATTTTCCCTTACGCAGCTCCTCCTTAATACGTGTAAATATAATAACATTTGCATCAACCGCCATACCTATATTAAGTATAATACCGGCTACACCTGGAAGTGTAAGTGTAATATCAAGCCCATTAAGCGCTACAAGCATAACTACAAGGTAAAATATAAGAGCTATAGATGCTGCAAGTCCCGGTATACGATAGAATATCACCATAAATAAAACTACAAGCCCAAAACCTATAGCACCAGCCATAAGACTTGTACGTATAGCATCCTGACCAAGCTGCGCCCCTACTACCTGTGACTGTATTTCCTTAAGTTCTAAAGGAAGTGCTCCAATACGTATCATTGATGCAAGACTATCAGCCTCCTGATATGTCTTGAAACTTCCAGAAATAACAGCATGTCCATCTGTTATTTCTGCCTGAACAGCAGGTGCAGAAAGAATCTTTCCATCATATACAATATAAATCTGTTTCTTTGTAGGATATGCTTCTGCTGTTGCCTTTGCAAATCTCTTTGTACCTTTTGCATTAAATGTAAGCTGTACTACATATTCCTTATTCTTTGTAATTTCATCCTGCTGTGTTCCTGCTTCTGCATTTTTAACATGCTTACCTGTACAGACAGTATTGGTATAAGTAGGATTCCCTTCTTCATCATAGCTCATATCATCTGCTGCTACAAAATCCAGTGAACCCTCTTTACCTAATGACTCAAGAACCTCATCTGCATTTTCAACGCCTGGAATGTCGATTGAAATACGATTGCTGCCTTCTTGTACTACAGATGATTCTGTACTGTATACCTCTGCACGATCTTGCATCATGGCAATCGTATCACTCATCTCTGTATCAGTTGGATTATCCTTTACAGCCTGGTATGTAATGCTCACACCACCTGCTAAATCCAAACCAAGCTTAATATTCTGAGCACTCCCCTTATGCGCATCAGTAAAACCAACTAATGTTATATAAGAACAGAGCCCAATTGCTGCAACAATTATTAACAAATGCAATAACCCTTTTTTCTTGTTCTTCATGCTACATGTCTCCTTTTATTAAACATCTTTATCGTGATTTTATTATTGCATTTTGCATGCAGAAAAAATCACACTAACAGATAGTATAACATAGCAGTCAAGTAGTTTGCAAGCAATTTATTTATCTTCCATTATAATATACCTTTCCAGCCTCAGCATTAATACCTTTATAATACAATAACTCATCAACTGTGACAAGTTGATATCCTTCTTTTACCAGCCTAGGCACCAGCTTTACTACAGCCTGTGCAGTAGTTGGATAAAGGTCATGCATAAGCACTATATCCCCATCTTGAATGACTTTGCATTCCTTTAACACACTTTTTGCATCTCTGCTCTTCCAATCTTGTGTATCTACACTCCAATAAATCATAGGAACCTTAATAACCTTACGCATCCTATCATTTATATTGCCTCCTGGTGGTCTTAATGCAGAAAAACTACAACCTATAGCATCACTTATAACCTCTGCACTTTCATCTAATTCAGCCTTTATTTTCTTTGCACTAAGTTTTGTAAGATCTGCATGATTATAAGTATGTGTTGCAATCTCATTGCCCTGTTTGTATGCTTTCTTTAAAACATCTTTATATGATGAAACCCTGCTCCCCACTACAAAAAATGTAGCACGTGCATCATACTTTTTAAGCGTGTTTAGAATCTTATCAGTAACAGGCTCATACGGTCCATCATCAAATGTAAGGGCAACCATTGGTTTGTCAGCATCTAAATCATCTCTAATCCATTTTGACTGCCCTGTATTTGCAACAGCATCCACTGCAGCATCTTTGTCTTCGCCGCCATTGCTCTTATTATCTTTCTCACCAGTAGAAGAAGTATCCTTTTTATTTCCCTTGTTATTAACCGACTCATTATCATTTGACTTATCCTCGTTTGTATCAGCTAAAACCCTATTTTCTCCTGAATTACCTTTCTTCTTATCTGATATCTTACTAAGCTTAACACCAAGCACCACCATAACCACAATAAGTACAAATGCTGTAGCAACAAGAGTAAACTTAGCCCGTAGCTCACCTCGTCGCCGTCTTTCACTCCTTCGTCCCCGTTCACTATAAGAACTTTTTTCGAAATGTCTCTTTCTGCTATTTACATTTTTCTTCTGATAGTCCATTTAAAATTCCCTCCAGCATATTCATTTTCTCCAAATAGTTTATCATAACATTCCCCATTAATGCTATAATAATAACACATATCTTTTAATAAACTTTTAATAAATTATTACATTTATGTCAAATTTTATTATTTTTTATGGTGCAATCATTCCACCAAACATACCAGATATTATGCATATCATAGCTGTACTTATTATATCGGCATTTCCACTTATTTCACTTCCCATAATCCATATACCTGCGAGTAAAATTACTGCAAAATATGCTGCTCCTGCTATAATTCCCCATAGGAACTTATGTTTACCAGCTGTTTTACCCATAAAAAAACCTCCAATAAAATTTACAATTATGTATACAGCAATAACACAGCCGCTGACAGCTCCTGAACCAGCATCTGTTTTCCATATTACTGCTGACATAACGGTCAAAAGAACTGCTGTTAATACAAACATCATTGCAAATATTATTGCACAATTTATCACTTTTTTTCTCTCCATATACCACCATCTCTTCCTAAAATTTATAATTCTCTTTACACATATTTATACTTTTAAAACACAAAATATGACTAATATGTTATAATTCTATAAATAATATACAATGGAGGACATACCAAATGAAAAGTATTGATTTACATACACATTCCAACTACTCTGACGGAACATTTTCCCCTTTCGAGCTTGTAGAGCGCGCCATTTTAAAAGGTCTTGCGGCATTTGCTCTTACTGACCACGACAACATAAGCGGCATTGAAGATGCCATACAAGCTGTAAAAAAACTAAATACCCCATTAAAATTTGTTCCAGGCACAGAACTTTCTGTTGCCTATAAAGACCATGATATTCATATTGTAGGATTATTTATCAATCATAAAAATGCAGCACTTAAAAAGGCATCAGAGCTAATAATTAAAAGACGTGATGACCGCAACCTAGAAATGATAGATAACTTAAGAAAAATAGGTATACCTATTACAATGGAAGCACTTACCAAAGACAATCCTGACACAGTAGTAACACGTGCCCATTTCGCAAGATTTATGGTAGACAATAATATAGTAAGCACTCCCGCAGACGCATTTAAAAAATATCTTGACACGGATACACCTTATTATGTTCCAAGAAAATATATAGAACCAGAAGAAGGAATAGATCTTATAAAAAAATCAGGAGGTGTACCAATACTTGCACATCCTCTTCATTATAAATTAAAAGAAACAGAGCTTGAAAAGCTTATTAAAAGACTCATAAACGCAGGACTTATTGGAATAGAAGTCCTGTACTCCAATCACTCTTTACAAGATGAAATATATGCAAAAAAACTGTCCAAAAAATATGGACTACTGCCAAGCGGTGGCTCAGACTTTCATGGAAGCAATAAGCCTGCAATCGACATAGGGACAGGCAGAGGAAACCTATCAGTACCATATGAATACCTTGAAAATCTCGCAGAAGCATGTAACTATCCCCTTTAAACACCTAAAAATATATTTGCAGACGTTGGCATTTGTATAGCGCTTTTTTAACTATACTATGTGCCACTACGTCTGCATCTAACCGAAAGTGTCTTCCAGCTTGAAAAATATTACAGAAAACAGATGTCACTAATAAATCAATATTTTCTACAGCTTCCAAATATCATTATTATACTCTGCTATTGTCCTATCTGATGAGAAGAACCCTGCCTTTGCCGTATTTACAAGCATCTTCTTTGCCCACGCCATACGGTCATCATATTCTGATATCATCTTTTCCTTTACATCTATATATTCTTTTATATCAAGAAGCGTCATAAACCAATCTTTATTAATAAGCTCTTTATAAAGCCTTCCAAGACTTCCCGGATCTCCAATCTGTATAAGTTTCTTATCTATTATAAAGTCCACAAGCTCTTCTATTACCTTGTCATCCTCATAATATTTTCTTGAACAATATCCATTATTTTCATAAAGTTTTATAACTTCATCACTGGATTTACCAAATATATATATGTTTTCGCTTCCTACAAGATCATTTATTTCAACGTTTGCCCCATCCATTGTACCAAGTGTAACTGCTCCATTAAGCATAAACTTCATGTTACTGGTACCGCTTGCCTCTTTTGACGCAAGTGATATCTGCTCTGATATATCGCATGCAGGAATAAGTTTTTCAGCCTTTGTAACATTGTAGTTTTCAACCATTACAACTTTAAGATAAGGATTTACCTGTGCATCATTAGCAATAAGCTGCTGCATACAAAGTATTAAATGTATAATGTCCTTTGCTAATGTATAAGCCGGAGCTGCCTTTGCACCAAATACCATTGTAATAGGCGTTTTTGGAAGATTTCCTGCCTTTATCTGTTTATACTTATAGATAAGATAAAGTGCATTCATCTGTTGACGCTTATACTCATGAAGACGTTTTACCTGAATGTCAAATATTGAATCTTCCGATATATCAATATTTTGTGTATCTTTAAGATATTTCTTAAGAACCTTTTTATTATTACTCTTTATCTCAAGCATCTTCTTAAGAACATTTTCATCATCTTTATATTTAAGTAGTCCTTCAAGCTTATCTGCATCTTTTTTCCATTCATCTCCAATAAGCTCTGTTATATAGTCTGACAGTTCTGTATTGCAATGCATGAGCCAGCGGCGGAAGGTAATTCCATTTGTCTTGTTATTAAACTTTTCAGGATAGATATCATAAAATACCTTAAGCTCTGAGTCCTTTAATATATCTGTATGCAATGCAGCCACACCATTTACACTGTATCCATAATGAATATCCATATGCGCCATATGAACACGGTTCTGGTTATCTATAATTGCAAGTCTTTCATCCGAATATCTTTCTTTAACCTTTTCGTCAAGCCTTCTTATAATCGGCATAAGGTGAGGCACTACCTCTTCAAGATAGTCTACCGGCCATTTTTCAAGTGCTTCTGCAAGAATAGTATGATTTGTATATGCACAAGTCTTGCTTACAATATCTGCAGCCTCATCAAATTCAATTCCACGTTCACCAAGAAGCCTTATAAGCTCTGGAATTACCATTGAAGGATGAGTATCATTAATCTGAATTGCCACATGCTCATAAAGTTTTCTTACATCATAACCCTTCTCATCAACCTCTTTTAAAATAAGTTGTGCTCCATTGCTTACCATAAAATACTGCTGATAAATTCTTAACAGCTCCCCTGCCTTATCACTGTCATCAGGATATAAAAACAATGTGAGATTTTTTGCTATCTGTGATTTATCAAAGTTAATTCCATCTCCTACAATTGATTCATCAAGTGTATCTACATCAAAAAGATGCAGCTTATTAATCCCGTTGTCATATCCTGGTACATCTATATCATATAATGTAGATGATAATGAAAAATCTTTATATTGTACATTAAAATGCACTCCTGCATCAACAAGCCAGCTTTCTTTCTCTATCCATGGATTTTTAGTTTCTTTCTGTTTATAGTCTTCAAATACCTGCTTAAACAATCCAAAATGATAGTTAAGTCCAATACCTGCTCCATTGAGTCCAAGAGTTGCAATAGAGTCCATAAAGCATGCTGCAAGCCTTCCCAACCCGCCATTACCAAGAGATGGTTCCGGCTCAACCTCTTCTATATCTGTAATACTTCTTCCATTCTCTTCCAAGAGCTTTTTTACATCCCCAAATATCCCAAGATTTATAAGGTTATTAGATAAAAGTTTTCCAATAAGAAATTCTGCTGAGATATAGTAAACTTTTTTATTTCCCTCATTTGCCCTCTTATCTTTGCACATATCCTTCGTAAGCCCTAAAAGTGCATAATAAATTTCTTCATTTCCTGCCTGCGCAATAGCCTTTCCTAAACGTCCCTCAATATTTTCTTTCAAATTCATTTAAAAAATCCCCCTTCTCTGTTGCTCTCAACTTTTGATAAACCTATTATAATTGTATTTACCTTTCATATCTTGCACAATATTACCAAAAAATGATACAATACTATCATATTTTATGGAAACTTAAAAATTTTAAACATAGAAATGAGGATTTTTATGAACAATTTTAACTATGAACATTACCATGAAAAAAAAGACCATGTGTCAGAAAATTTTCCATATAATACATATTTGTGCAGCATACCACTTGATTTTACACAAATCAATACACATTGGCATGAAGAAGTAGAATTTATAATTATCAAAAAAGGAATTGGAAAAGTTTATGTAGATTTACAGCCATACCAGGTAAACTCTGGAGATATTATACTTATTCTTCCCGGTCAGCTCCATGCTATCCAGCAGCTTGATGACAATTCAATGGAATATGAAAATATACTTTTTAAACCTCAGCTTTTATATGGAAATGGACGAGATTTTTGTACTACACAGTTTCTTCGTCCTCTTTTTGAAGATAATTTTATAGTTCCTTCTTATATTACCCCTGCATTAAAAGATTATACTATGTTGTATTCTTGTATAGAAACTATAGATGTACTGCGTTCAAATCCCTCTCTTGGGTGTGAACTTAGCATCAAGGGATATCTATTTAATTTTTTTGCAATACTTTTTAAAAATAATATCAATATTGATACAAAAAAGATACACAACAAACGAGCAATAAAACTTAAAGAAATACTATTTTTTATATCTTCACATTACAATGAATCACTAACTCCTGAAGATACTGCTAAAGCCGTTTGCTTTAGTACTTCCCATTTTATGAAATTTTTCAAACAACATATGGGCTGTACTTTTACTGAATATCTTAATGACTATAGACTGTCTATTTCCGAAACACTGCTTTCTTCAACTGATAAACCCATACTTGAAATATCATATGAAATAGGATTTACCAATCTGTCATATTTTAACAGGCTTTTTAAAAAGAAATACGGCATGTCACCAAGAACATACCGGAACAAATAGTTTCACAAGCGTAAGCCTATGCTTACGCTGCAAAACAAATTAATTTTTTTCACTGCTCTGCTTGTCTATTTCAACAATGTTTTCCTTCTTCATTGGAATACGACAATTCTTGTTATTACCAAATTCTACAATAACAATCTCTTCCATAATATCTATTACAACACCATAAAACCCGCTGGTAGTAAGAATACTATCACCTACTGTAAGTGTTGTAAGAAGTGCATCATGCTGCTTCTGTTGTTTTTTCTGCGGCCTTATTGCAAAAAACCAAAATATACCAATTATTGCAGCATACATTATAACAATGCTTATAATTCCCTGTGAGCCTCCTGATGCAGTTGCTGATACTGTTACCAGATTCATTTTGTCTCCTCCTCAAACTGTTCTAATTTTTTCTTTTTATATTCCTTATAGCGTCCCATTTCTATAGCTCCACGTATCTCCTCCATAAGAGTATTATAAAAATAAAGATTATGTGTCACCATAAGCCTTAAGCCCAGCATCTCTTTTGCTTTTAGTAAATGCCTTATATATGCACGGCTATACATACGACATACTGGACATTTACAATGCTCATCAAGAGGTTTGTCATCAAGCTCATACTTTTTATTCATAAGATTCATCTTTCCATGATTAGTATAAGCATGACCATGCCTTCCGTTTCTTGCAGGATACACACAGTCAAAGAAATCAACTCCTCTTTCAACTGCCTCTAATATATTAGCCGGAGTACCTACTCCCATGAGATATGTCGGCTTATCCTGAGGCAGATAAGGTACTGTACGTTCAATAATGTTATACATTTCCTCATGACTCTCTCCTACAGCAAGTCCTCCAAGAGCATAGCCATCAAGCTCAAGTTCTGTGATTCTTTTTGCATGTTCAACCCTTATATCTTCAAAAGTACCCCCCTGATTGATTCCAAAAAGAAGCTGGGACTTATTAATTGTAGTGTCAAGACAATTAAGCCTTTCAATCTCTTTCTTGCAGCGTTCAAGCCATCTTGTTGTCCTGTCCACTGAATTCTGCATATATTCTCTTGTTGCAGGATGCGGAGGACACTCATCAAACGCCATAGCTATTGTTGAAGCTATATTTGACTGTATCTGCATACTTTCTTCCGGTCCCATAAAAATCTTTCTGCCATCTATATGTGAATTAAAGTATACTCCTTCTTCCTTAATCTTTCTTAATCCTGCCAGTGAAAATACCTGAAATCCCCCTGAATCAGTAAGAACAGGTTTGTCCCATGAAATAAACTTATGAATCCCTCCAAGCTTATTTACAATATCGTCCCCAGGTCTTACATGAAGATGATAGGTATTACACAGTACCACCTGCGTCTTTAATTCATTCAAATCTGCTGTAGACACAGCTCCTTTCATTGCACCTACTGTGCCTACGTTCATAAATACAGGCGTCTGTATAGTACCATGAACTGTTTCTAACTGTCCACGCTTGGCATTTCCATCTTTACATAATATTTTATACATATTCATTTATCTGTCAACCTCTATGCAAATAATCTGTTATAAGCTTTATTATAAAAAGTACAATTATAACTGGCAGAGCAATCCGCAGCAACAAGCCTACCACAGAAATGCTGATAGCAAGAATTCCACCTGCTAATGCAAGCACCAATAATAAAACACCAATCAATACCAATATAATTAAAAGTTTATCATACCACTTAATTTTATACCCTATATTTTCCTGATAAGATACATCTTCTCCTGAGGTGCCTTTGCTATACTCGTTTCGTGCCTGCTCTGTATAAAAATCAGCCATAGGTCCCTTAGACACCTTAAAACTTTCAATTATCGTTCTTGCTATAAGATGAGGATCACCCAAATTTTCCAAAGCGTCTTTCTCGGAAGCTTCCCCATTCTCAATATAATCTTTATAATATTGCATATTTTCTTCTATCTCGGTTACTGGCACATTCCCTGCCAAACTTTCTGAAAGAATATCCAAAAACTCTTTTTTAGTCATGCAGCCTCCAATTCATATTGTAAAAATTTGTTACTTTTCACACAGTAACAAATTTTTAACTGCTGTTTAGGAACTGTTTCTTAAGAAAAAACAACCTTGCAGCATACACTGCAAAGCTGTTTTTTCTGATTATATTTTAGTTTAATCATGCTTTTCCAACTGAACCAAAAAGCTCCATCTTCTCTTTTACAGTTGCTTTAATAGCTTCTGCACCTGGTGCTAAAAGTTTACGTGGATCAAAACCTTTGCCTTCTAAATCCTTACCTGCTTCGATGTACTTACGTGTTGCCTCCTGGAATGAAAGCTGACACTCTGTATTTACATTAATCTTTGCAACACCAAGAGAAATAGCTTTTTTAATCATATCTTCTGGTATGCCTGTACCACCATGAAGTACAAGTGGCATATCACCAGTCTTTGCCTGAATTGCATCAAGAGTTTCAAAACTAAGACCTGCCCAATTTTCAGGGTATTTGCCATGAATATTGCCAATGCCTGCAGCAAGCATTGTTACACCAAGGTCTGCAACAGCCTTACATTCATCTGGATCTGCACACTCACCTGCACCAACAACACCATCTTCTTCTCCTCCGATTGAGCCAACCTCCGCCTCAAGTGAAAGCCCAAGAATATTACATGTGTGAACAAGCTCTGTTGTTTTCTGTATATTCTCTTCAATAGGATAATGAGAACCATCAAACATAATTGACGAAAAACCTGCATTAATACATGCTTTTGCTCCTTCAAATGAACCGTGGTCAAGATGAAGTGCTACAGGAACAGTAATATTTAATTCCTCAAGCATACCATTCACCATACCTACAACAGTCTTGTAACCGCACATATACTTACCTGCACCCTCAGATACACCTAAAATAACAGGAGAATTAAGTTCCTGTGCTGTCTGCAAAATAGCTTTAGTCCACTCTAAGTTGTTAATGTTAAACTGACCTACTGCATACTTACCAGCCTTAGCTTTAGTAAGCATCTCTTTTGCTGATACTAACATAATATAAAACCTCCATTTTCTTTATTTCTGCAATGCATTACACAACAATCAAATATATTATATACTATATTTTCCCAAAAGAAAATATAATTTCTAAAATTTAATTAATAAATTCTATCATTGTACAACTATTTTTATTATTTTGCTACTCACATTAAATGTTCCCCCATCTTATTAAATATTTTTGACCTTATCTGACTATTATCTTTAATATTAATATAACGTATAAAAAGCGATACCTTATTTTCTTCATTTAAACTGTTCCATATACATTCCGCAAACTCATCCATATCATTTTTAATATCAACAAGTTTAGGCTCCCCTTCAAAACTTGGAAGCGGATTGCCATCATGCATATATGTGTGTATAAAGTGCCCTTCACCGCCCACAGGATTTTCATAATTAAATGTATAACGGTTACATGCATCAAGATTACCATTATTACTCTTAAGAATAGACATGGAATAATTAAAACCTCCATTATCTATATCAAGTATAGAGGATATACGTGGCGTATAATTTGGTCCATCAGGCTCAAATTCTCTTGTGGCAAGCGCCTGCTCAAACGTTTTGCCATCTCTTAACATATCATAAATTGTATCTGTCTGGTCGCCATTTGTTACTATTGTATAGTTTCCAAGAACTTTTACTGGTGAATAAATGATAAGACTCGGATCACTTAATTTTGACTCGTCAAAAGCCTGTGTACGTATACCCTCTCCATTATCTGTAAATACGAATATACGGTTTCTGCTATTCACACTTCTTCCCATAATAAAATATGCTATAACTGCATGAAGCCCGTCGGGAGTTCTCCCGACTACAATTCCACGCCCCGGATATTCATTTGACCTAAGTTCGTTTTCTAATAATAATTTATTCATTGCACCCTCACTTTCTGTATTTTAATGATGGAACAGACGAAGTCCGGTAAATGCCATAGTAATTCCAAACTCATCGCATGCGTCAATTACACTCTGATCATTTTTTGAACCTCCTGCTTCTGCAACATATTTAACACCACTCCTATGTGCCCTCTCAATATTATCACTAAAAGGTATAAACGCATCTGAACCAAGCGTTACCCCATCAAGCTTTTTAATCCATTCTGCTCGTTCTTCACGTGTCATAGGTTCAGGTTTTATAGTAAAGAAATTTTCCCATTTTCCATCTGCAAGAACATCCATATAATCATCTGACAAGTATACATCAATAGTATTATCCCTGTCAGGACGACGTATATCATCTCTAAATGGAAGATTTAAAGCCTTTGGAGACTGACGAAGGAACCACTTGTCAGCTTTATCACCTGCAAGTCTTGTACAGTGTATTCGGGACTGCTGCCCTGCACCAATACCTATAGCCTGTCCATCTTTTACATAACATACTGAATTTGACTGTGTATACTTAAGTATTATATTAGCAAGCATCATATCATTTAATGCATCTTCTGAAAGCTCTTTCTTCTTTGTAACTATATTTGAAAAAAGCTCCTTTGTTGTCTTTACAGTATTATGCCCCTGTTCAAAAGTAATGCCAAATACATCTTTGGTTTCAATAGGAGCTGCCTCATAATCAGGATTTATCTTAATAATACAGTATGCCCCTCTCTTCTTCTCTTTAAGTATCTCAAGAGCTTCATCAGAATATGAAGGTGCAATAATACCATCAGAAACAAGTGTTTTTAAATACTTCGCAGTAGCTGCATCACATTCATCTGAAAGAGCTGCAAAATCCCCAAAAGATGACATTCTGTCAGCGCCCCTTGCACGTATATACGCAGTAGCCATAGGTGTGAGAATAATATCATCATCAACAAAATATACCTTTTTCATAGTATCATCAAGTGGAACATCAATAGCAGCCCCTGCAGGACTAACATGCTTAAAAGAAGCCGCTGCAACGTGGCCGGTTGCCTCTTTTACCTCTTTAACAAGCTGCCAACTGTTAAATGCATCAAGCAAATTGATATACCCTGGTGTGCCATTCAGTACCTCAAAAGGAAGACTGCTGCCATCCTTCATATAAACCCTTGATGGCTTCTGATTCGGATTACATCCATACTTCAACTGAATTTCTTTCATAATAACCCTCCATTCTGCCAATATACCATAAATTGGACATTGATATAGTAAAAGCCCACCACTCCGGACACAAATGCCCAGACGGTCGGCTTAAGCTCATGTTATACTCCCTGTGGTCAATTCCACTTCCGCCAGTTATATAACTTATTAATAATTTAACACATGAATTACAGTGTGGCAAGAAAAAATTCCAAAAATTTGAATAAACTATTCAGTTACTTTTCACACCCACTCAAAATTCGAGGATTTTTGGCAAAATGTGTGCATTCAGTACCAAAAGCACTGCTCGTTACTGGTAACGAAATTCAACCTTAAAAAATGCAAATACACATACTGCAAAATTTCCCGAATATATACAATAATTGCATTTCTTATGACAAATAATATGACATAC
>CAMWXG010000065.1 GCA_947178155.1 uncultured Lachnoclostridium sp. | reverse complement strand
ATATTTATTACCACTTACAAAATATTTTTTTGAGTGCATGTTATTTTTAAGTATTTGGCATAAAAAATCACATAAAGGAATTTCTCTTATAGAACAAACACTTTTAGGTTTTGATACATAAAGTTCTGTCTTTTGGTTTAAAGCACCAGAATCTGAATTTTTTGATTTTATCCTCTGTACAGTCTTATTTATACTTATAATACGACTTTCTAAATTTATATCATCTACTTCCAATGCACATATTTCGCCAAGCCTTATTCCTGTAAACAGACATATTAATATACCAATTTTATGATTATCGCTATCATTTAAAAGATAATATATAAGTTTTTTCTGCTCTTCACAATTAAATATGGTAATTTTTTTATATTTATCATTATTAAAATTGACTATATTATTAATTTCACATATATTTATGTCACTGTCACAAGCTTTTAAAATCTGTTTAAGTACATATTTTAAGCTGCTAAAAATGCTTTTTGACATAATACTTCCAGAATTTCCATACATATATTCATACTTTAAAAGCATAAGACAGTCATTCTGTGTAATATCATTTATACGCATTTCGCCAATATGATTTTTAATGTGTACCATATAAATATTGGAATATTTTACATAAGTTGAATATTTATTTTTTTCATAAATATAATTGAGCCATTTATCGGCAGCGTCATCTATCTTTACAGTCATATCTAAACTCTTAGCTATTTCAAAATTCTTTTCTGATATTTGCATTGTCTTAGCTTTGTCTAATTTTTCTTTTACTGACTTATAAGTTTTCCCATATACTGATTTATATATAGTCTTTCCTGAAATATCCTTTCCGCATTTATAACGCCCCTCCCATCTGTTATCACTTCTTTTTCTTATATTCTCTCCTCTTCTTGACATAAGCACCCTCGCTTTCTTCATTTACAATGCGTTTGCGCTTTCAGCACTAAATATTATGAATTGTTTATACCAAAAGCTGACCACAAATAAATCAATAACAGCATAATTTTCCAGATAAACTTCCCTGTATATCACTTATGATGGAATAAGTACCTGCTAAATTTGCTTTTTTTATTGACGAATTTATTAAGATATGATAAAATTTATTCATATTGTGTTATATTTTGTCGAAATCATTGTAATACTATTTGAAAAATCCATTTCGCAGATTAAGACAATCTGCGAAATATTTTTCAATAACATACAAAAAAATACAACCTTCGCAAATTATATAATAATAAGGCTGCCATATGAAAATATTTATTTATAAGAAAAGTTTATAAACATCTGTATTGGGGAAATTTACTATTCAAACCTCATCAGATATAAGGATTTTTGATATGTTTTAGTCAAAATTTTTAAATAAAACAAAATACTGATAATTCTTAGAATTTATTTCTTCCCCCACCCTTATGCAAAACATATATTGCCAATTCACAGCTTTGCTTTTATAAATACTCTATTACCAAAAATAAATTTAAATATTTTCTAATAGTTATATTCTATACTAAAATATCACAAAATGCAACTATATTTTGAGTATATACAAAATATATTCCATAAAATATATTTAAACTTTAGTATAAATAAAAATGCCTAACCTGTTGTACAAACATGTTAGGCAGTGTCTTTGGAACATTAATCACTTTACTTATGAACATCTATTTTTTGAATATGATACTATTTCATTCCTTTTTTAATCCCTCGTATATATTCCTTATCCTCTGCACTCACTTTATTTGATTCAAGACATTTCTGCAGTGTTTTCTTATATGTATCACTATCAATTTCATGCTCTTTAAGGTACTTTTTTGTTTTTTCAGGATATTTCGACCATGCTGTAGCATATGCCCACGCAATGCCCATTGATGCATAATATTTTGACGCATCAAGTTCTTTAAGCACTTCAAGAACTCTGTCTATATAATTATCATCCAAAAAATAGCACATAAGCATAACTGCTACAATTCTAATCTCATATTCTTTGTTACTTTCACGATACTCCATAAGAAAATCCCACACTTCATTTTGATTCTTTTTTGCAATTTTAAATGAATTGCAAAAAGAATCATTTACAGACCAGTTATCAATTTTTGGTATAAATCTGCGCAGATATACAAGAAGTTCTTCAATATCTGCTTTTGCATATCCAAGCACCATTCCCTGAAGCATATTCTCTTCAAAATATATAATATCCTTCCATTCAAAACATTCCTTCCAATCATCACGTGCAATTTCTTTTGCAACATTACGAAGCATTGGAAGTCTTACCCCAAGCATATTTTTTACATTGGGAATAAGAGATGCAGAAAATTCTTTATAATTATCTTCCGCAAGCTCTTCTAAACGTTTTCTTATTTCTTCCTGTGTCATTTCAATCCTCCATACCACACCTTTTATGTCTCAAATAGTGATGTTTTCTTGTTGGTTACTGTTCCCTCTTTAAAGGTGCAGGCAAAAAAGCATTTATTATTTCAGAAACTTGCTTCGTATATTTCATCAAAAAATCGTTACTTTTCACACCCGTTACTATTCACGGCTACGCCGTTCATAGTAACAAGCAGCGCTTTCAGCGCTGAAATGCACACATTTTGCGAAAAATCATGCAAAATGGCGCCGCAAAACTCGTATTTTTGGCATAAATCATGCAAAAAATCCTCAAATTTAATCAACTGTGTATAGTAACCAAAATACTTCATCAAAGAAAATCCATTATTGACATCTGATTGCTAATAGGCATATCCTTCATAAGTCCCAAGTCTGCCATTGATTCTGTCACCTTTTCACTTACCTTACAACGGGCTTTAAAGTCCTCTCTTGATAAAAATTTACCTTTTCTTGCCTCATCTTCTATTAATTCTGCTGCCTTGTCTCCAAGCCCGTCTATTGTGGCAAATGAAGGCATGAGCTTTCCATCAACTATTTGAAAACGTGCCGCTTTTGCTCTGTATATATCAATCTTAACAAAATCAAATCCTCTTGCGTACATTTCTTCTACTATACGCATATCTTCATATGTATCTTTTTCTTTATCTGACAATTCATTTTTGCGCCTTCGATAATCTTCCATGTAATAGTGAAGTTTTTCCTTTCCAAGGCACATAAGTTCATAGTCAAATGAGGATGCACGTATACTGAAAAATGCAGCATAGTAAGCAAGCGGATAATAAACTTTAAAATATGCAACACGAAGCGCCATCATTACATATGCAGCTGCATGTGCCTTTGGAAACATATATTTTATACGCTTACATGATTCTATATACCATTCCGGCACATTGCATGCTCTCATATCCTCTTCCATGTCAGGTGTAAGTCCCTTGCCTTTACGTACACTTTCCATTATCTTAAATGAACGCTCATTTTCAACTCCCATATAAATAAGATATGTCATTATATCATCACGTGTACAAATTGCTGTTGAAAGTGTACAGTCTCCATTTGCAATAAAATATTGTGCATTGTCAAGCCATACATTTGTACCATGTGAAAGTCCTGATATTCGCACCAAATCTGAAAAATTCTTTGGCTTTGCTTCTAATAACATTCCATGTACAAACTGTGTGCCAAACTCCGGTAATCCAAGGCATCCCAGAGTACATCCGCTGATATCCTCTGGCTCTATTCCAAGGGCCTTAGTATTTTTAAACAGCGATAAAACTTTTTCATCATCCATTCTGATTTTGGCAGCATCCACATCTGTAATATCTTCAAGCATTCTTATCATTGTAGGGTCCTGATGTCCAAGTATATCAAGTTTTAATAAGTTGGCATCAATTTTATGGTAATCAAAATGAGTTGTTATAATCTTTGTCGTCATATCATTGGCAGGATGCTGTACAGGTGTAAATGTATATATTTCCTCTCCCATTGGAAGAACTACTATTCCTCCGGGATGCTGTCCTGTACTTCTGCGTACTCCTACACATCCCTGTGAAAGCCTTTCTATTTCAGCCCTGCGTCTTGTATCATCATGTTCTTCAAAATATGTTTTCACATAGCCATATGCTGTTTTTTCTGCCATAGTACCAACTGTTCCAGCTCTAAATGTCTGTCCTGCACCAAATATTACCTCTGTATAATCATGTGCATTACTTTGATATTCACTTGAGAAATTTAAGTCTATATCAGGCTCTTTATCTCCCTTAAATCCCAAAAATGTTTCAAATGGTATATCATGTCCATCTTTTTCAAGCATATGTCCGCATTTTGGACATTCCATATCCGGCATATCACATGCTGAATTGCCAACATATGACTTTACTGCCTCTGAATCAAAATCATAATAGTGACAATTTGGACAGTAATAATGAGCCGGAAGTGGATTTATTTCTGTAATACCTGACATCGTTGCTACAAATGAAGAGCCTACGGAACCTCTTGAACCTACCAGATAACCGTCCTCATTTGATTTCCACACAAGCTTTTGGGCAATAATATACATTACGGCATATCCGTTGCTTATTATGGAATTTAACTCACGCTCAAGTCTTTCTACTACTATAGGCGGTAAATCAGGCCCGTATATGGCACGTGCCTTGTTATAACAAATATTTCGCAAATCACTATCTGAATTTTCAATTTCAGGCGGACACTTTCTTGGACTGCATGGACTTATATAATCAATCATATCTGCTATAAGATTTGTATTTGTTATAACTATCTCTTCTGCTTTCTTTGAACCAAGATATGAAAATTCTGCAAGCATCTCTTCTGTAGTCCTGTAGTAAAGCGGTGCCTGATTATCAGCATCGTCAAATCCCTTATAGAACATAATAATACGTCTGTACACCTCATCTTTTGCATTAAGAAAATGAACATCACATGTAGCTACAACAAGTTTATTGTATTCCTCTCCAAGTGAAACTATTTTTCTGTTAATCTCCATAAGGTCATTTTCATCTTGTATTTGAGGATATTTATTACTGCTTCTAAGCATAAATTCATTATTGCCAAGCGGCTGTATTTCAAGGTAATCATAAAATTTAACAAGCCTGTCAATCTCCTCGTCAGGTCTTTCCTCAAGGACAGCCCTATACAGCTCTCCCGCCTCACATGCTGAGCCAATCATAAGCCCTTCGCTGTATTCAATGTACAGACTTTTAGGAATTCTTGGTCTTCTGTTAAAATATTTTAAATGTGACTCTGATACCATTCTGTAAAGATTTACACGTCCTGTTTCATTTTTAGCAAGAATTACTGCATGATAGGAAGGCATCTTTTTAATAGTTTCACAATCAGGTTTGCCAAATTCATTAAGCTGTGAAAGTGTTGTTATACCCTTATTTTCAAGTCTTGCTAAAAGTTTTATAAAAATCTCTGCCGTTGCTTCTGCATCATCAACCGCACGGTGATGATTTTCAAGTGATACACCAAGCACTTTAGCAACATTATCAAGTTTGTACTTCTTCAGTTCAGGAAGAATTGCTCTTGACATTGAAACAGTATCTACAACAGTAAAATCCGTTTTAATTCCCCTGTCTTTTGCCTTTTGGTTAATAAATCCCGTATCAAATGATGCATTGTGTGCCACCAGCACAGCACCCTCGCAAAATTTTAGAAAATCAGGCAGTGCTTCATCAATATAAGGGGCATCTTTAACCATACCATCATCAATACTTGTAAGCTGCTGTATGCTAAAAGGAATTGGACGTTTTGGATTTACAAAAGTGCTAAATCTTTCAGTTATGACCTTGCCAGCAACTTTTACAGCTCCAATTTCAATAATTTCATTGCTTTTTGCGCCTATTCCTGTAGTTTCAATATCAAATACTACAAATTCACATTCAAAGTCCTGACCTTTATCATTCTGTACAGTATCAATAAGATCATCTACAAGATATGCCTCAACACCATATATAATTTTTAAATCGTCACCTTTTTTCAGTGCATGCTCTGCGTCTGGAAATGACTGCACAACGCCATGGTCAGTAATAGCCATAGCCCTATGCCCCCACCTCTTTGCAGTATTTACATAATCCGCCACATTCATAACTGAATCCAGCTCACTCATCTGTGTATGTGCATGAAGCTCCACACGTTTCATCCCCTGGTAATTGTCCATGCGTACTTCTCTTCTGTCGATACCCGGCTTTATACCTCGTATGGAAGTTATTCCTATTTCCTTACTATATGTATCAAAAAGAGGCATTCCCTTTATTTTTATAAAACTTCCTTTTTTAATGTTTTCACGCATTATATCAGCTTCTTCTTTTAAAATAAATATCTTAGCTGATATTGTATCTGTAAAGTCAGTAATATTAAACATATAAATAACTTTTTCATTTTTAATCTCACGCTCATCTACAGATACTACTTGTCCTTCTATTACAACCTCTCCGATTTCTCCCTGAATATCAGCAATTTTTATAATCTCGCCATCACAATTTCTTCCATAAAAACATTCCTCATCAACAGGTCCTTTTCCAAAGCCGCCTTTATACTTTCCTTTGCCGCTATAGCCTCCCTTTTGATAATTATTATTATACATCCCCTTCTTTGTACTACCATTATCAGCATTACTATTATCTGAATTTAATGAATTCTTCTCTTTTCTAATATCTTTAGATTTGTCAACATCTCCTCCAGTTAAATTTTTATTATTTGCTTTCTTTTTATTTCCGCTAAAATCTTTATCTACTATACCTTGCGCTGCTTCATAATTCATGCTTTCAGATCTTGCATCTGCAAAGTCTGCATCTGTAATATTTGAAGCTTCATAAGCAGCATACTCATTTTCAGTATTATATTTTCCATAAAATGTATCTGAGTCTATTAAAATATCTTTATTTGGCTGCTCCATCAAAGCAGGCTTTGTATAATTTATATTTACTGATATATCAAAGCCTGCCTTTTCCCTGAAAATTTCTTTAATAATATCTGTAAGTTCACTCTCTCTTGCACGATACAAAATATCATCTTCGCACGAAATATTGATATCATTTCCATTTATGCCCACTGCACCGCTGTAAACCATATTGAATTCAAGAACGTTCTTTTCTTTAAGTATTAAAAGTACACTATCTTTATATTCATTCCAGAAATTTTCAGGAGTATATTGTGATGAAAGCCTGAAAGCATCATATACTTTAACTTCATAACCTGCACCTGCAAGTATATTTCTCAGTGCAAACTCAAGAAGAGAAATCTCACGATATGCAATAATATGGCTGCTTACAACATATATTTCAATATTTTTAGTTTCCCTAACTACTACTACACGAGAAACCATTACATCATTAAAAAGCTTCTTCTGCCTGTCTGTCAGGCTTAAACCATCAAAAGTTTCAAGCAAAAGTTTCTCCATGAAATCCCTCCAGCTCTTCTTTTAAAACATCAAGCAGTTTATCCTCTGGAACTTTTTTAATAATCTCACCCTTTTTAATCAAAAGCCCTTCGCCTTTTCCTCCTGCAATTCCTATATCTGCTTCTCTTGCTTCACCAGGGCCATTTACAACACATCCCATAACTGCAACTTTAATGTCTAAATCCATATCCTTTACAAGCTCTTCTACCTTTCCTGCAAGACTGATTAAATCAATCTGTGTCCGTCCGCATGTTGGACATGATACAACAGTTACACCGCCTTTTCTAAGACCAAGTGTCCTTAAAATAAGTTTCGCAGAACGCACCTCTTCTACAGGATTACCAGTAAGTGACACACGTATTGTATCTCCAATCCCCTGATATAAAATATTGCCAAGCCCAATCGCTGACTTAATATTTCCTGAAAGAACAGTACCAGATTCTGTAATTCCTACATGAAGCGGATATTTTGTCTTTTCTGCAATAATCTCATGCGCTTTAATACACATAAGTACATCAGAAGACTTTATACTTATTACAAGATTGTCATAGCCCATATCCTCAATCATACATACCTTTTTAATTGCACTTTCAACAAGTCCTTCTGCTGTTACACCACCATATTCTTCTATAATCTCCTTCTCAAGAGAACCACTATTGACACCTACACGTATAGGTATATTTCTCTCTTTTGCAGCATCCACAACAGCTTTAACTTTGTCAGCAGAACCTATATTGCCCGGATTTATCCTAATCTTGTCAGCTCCATTTTCAATCGCCTCAATAGCAAGCTTGTAGTCAAAATGAATGTCTGCTACGAGCGGAATATGAATATTTTTCTTAATACTTTTAAGTGCCTCGGCAGCTTCCATAGTAGGAACTGCACACCTTATAATATCACAGCCTGCATTTTCAAGTTCTAATATCTGTGAAACAGTTGCTTTAATATCTTCTGTCTTTGTATTTGTCATAGACTGTATCGCTATATGATTGCCGCCTCCGATTGCACAGCTTCCAATATTTATAACTTTAGTTTTATCTCTATACATACTAATCCTCACTATTTTCCCTTTAATACTTCATCCAAAACCTTTGCAAGTGGTGCCATTGCATTTTTTGCCTCCTCCACCGTATTATTCTCATTACCAAGCTCTATAAGCAGAAATCTCTCACGAAGGTGCATATTATACCTGTAATTTTTCAAATATATTGGCTTTGCAAAGTCAGGATAATTCTCCATACACTTTAACTTCATCTGAAGACTGAATGCAAGATTTGCCTGCAGATTTGGATTATACAAATAATCAATATTTCCGGATGAATTTCTTGACAACCCATTAAAAAACATTACCTGTGCTGTCTTTTTTCCATCTATTTCAGTAAGTCTGTGTACATTGTTGCCTACACCATCTCTATGAAGGTCTATAACTACTTGTATAGATGGATACTTTTCAAGTGTCTCTGATATTCCTTTAATCGCATTATTATAAGCTTTATTTCTGTCAATCTTTCCTCCAATCTTATCATACTGTGTTGTATCATGTATTACATTATAACCATATTTTTTACGCAGAATATATGCCAGCCTGCCGCCTACACCCACTATTGTATCCGCTTTTTTGCCGCGCCTGCTGTCAATAAAACTTTCTGAACCGCCATGTGTATGAAATATAAGTATCTGTGGCTCATTGCTTTTTTCCAATGTAACATCTTTTGACAAAAGTTTGCTGACATTAAATATGGAATTGTCGATAGATGTTGATGAATCAGTAATATAAAAATTACTAAGCAGATATGAACGACTTTGGCTTTTTTTCAGTTTATTAATAATTGTCAGATTAGATTTTATCTGTGGTGAAAATACAGCTTCTGCATCTTCTGTTGATGAAGTCTCACCCTCTGAAATATATGTATCACCCACTTCTACAGCTTCAATTCCTGAATCCTCTTCTGTAATCTCATAAGAACCTTTTGCCTTTTCATTTTCTGCAAGCATCTTGGCATATTCATCTTCTTCCTCTTCAAGCTCTGCTATTTGTATATCTGAATTTTCAAATAGAATATTTGCCTTTGCCATATCAGCACCTGCTCCGCTCCACACATAGCTTTTACTTCTATACCCCGGATAAGCTGATGCAAGGCTTTTGGCTCCGGAAATATTTTTTATGCCTATGTTATCTTCATTTTCCACAAGATATGTCATAAACGGACACGCCTCAAAAATAATCTTCCACTGAAATGATGCCTCATTATCAGCCTTTACTGCATTTACAACATTTACATTTGACATTCCTGCATCTACTAAAAACTCCATAAACATTGACTGACAATGCTTAAAAAGATTTCTGCCATTTAATATAATAATACATGTCCATATCAATACAATTAAAATAATCAAAACAGGCAAAATCCTTTTTTTATGTCTTCTATTTTTTTCCATAATCAGCCTCATTTCGTCACTATTTTCAGGTTTTGTTACTATTTATATCATATACTTTGCTATAAAGACATAAATTTACTGCAAATGTGTTTATTACCAGCAACTCCCCTTATTAATGATTATGAGACTTAATTTATTTTTAATACTCTTTTACAATATCTTTTTCGTCAACTCCATATTTTTCCATAAATAACTGTAAATCTCCACTGCCTTTTATAAGCATGACCTCATGAAATTTACCATTCTGCAAATCCTTAAATCCTGCAACTTGTTCACCTGTACATATACTTGCCCTGATAATCGGTTTTTGAACTGATTTATCATAATGTTCGCTATGAGATTCTTTTTTTAATCTATTTCCAAATCCAAACATTATTATCTCCTTTGCATCTGTGTTATACAAGAATATTATATATCAAACTCCTTGTTTTTACAATTTGTTTTAGAAGTTACTATTTGTTACTACACCCACTCCTAACAATACAATTAACAATATCTTCCAATTCATACAAATATATACAATCGCTGTGTTTGGCTATTTCATGTACCCTTTTATCAAAACCTGATTCAGAAAACAATGCATAATAGAATTCAGCATTTTCTTTTTGCGGCATAAGTTTTGCAACTGTATCAAGATATTGTGAATAACTAAAAGATTTTCCCTTAAACTTGCACTCTCCAACTAAATACTTCTTCATATCACGTGATACTGCAAGAATGTCAATCTCTGTTTCTGCTATTCGTGTACCGTTTTTCTTTGTACTATCATGTACTGTTGTCTTTCCTGTAAAACGCCCCATTTTGGAATAACGGAAAGGAAGCATATTTTCTTTTTGCAGTTTCTGTACATATTGCCTGCACACATCTTCAAATGTATAAGCAGCAAATTCATGCAGCAGTGGTTCTATGGCATATTTGTATACTCCATCTACATCTCCTGCTTCTAGGTCCGAATAATTCGTAAATACAAACGCATACCAAAATCTAAAGAAATTATCTGTCAGTTTATATGTTCCACGATTTGTATTAGCCTTCTCCTTTATCCCTGCATCAACAGAAAATTCCCGCTCAATAATTCCCAGTTCAATCAGATTTCTCAAATACACACTGGTTTTAGATGTATCATCTACAAGAGATTTTTGACTTATAATATTAAGTTGTATATTGCCTAAAGCAACTGCTTCTATTATGGAATTGTACAGCATAGTTTCACGAAGCTCATGATGCAGGAGAAACTCAACTTCACTATATAAAGGACAGCCTTTTGACAAAATATTTTGTTTTATATTTTCTGTTAAAGACAATTCCATATCAAACTGGCGCAGATAATGTGGAACCCCGCCAAGTATAGAATATGTCATAATCTTATCTTTGTCAGAATAATCAGGAAAGAACTTTGCTGCATCATAAAAACCCATTTCTGTCATCTTATAAATTCCGGTTGCCCTGCCATACAACGGATTTTTTTCAGCTAATAATTCTTTCTCTATAAAACTCATTGAACTGCCACATAAAATAATCATTACCTCTGCATCTTTTAAAAACTCATCCCATAAATTCTGAAGTACAGATGCAATACCTGAATTTCCCTTGCACATATATGGAAATTCATCAATTACAAGCAGTTTCTTTTTATCACCATAAGGCAAATCAAGTACTGCTCTTAATGCCTTTTCCCAGTCTGTAAACTGGTTGATATACTGTTTTGCTGGAATGTCTTCTTTTAACATTTTTTCTGAAAAATTCTTTAATTGTAATTTATCAGTACATTCTTGACATGCAAAAAACACATGCGGTTTTCCAGCGCAAAATTGCCTTAATGTTTCTGTTTTACCAACGCGCCGCCTTCCATAAAAAACAATTAACTGTCCGCCTTCTGTTTTATATCTGTTTTCTAAAAATTGTAATTCCGCTTCCCTTCCAATAAACATAGATTTCTCTCCAATTCTCTAATCATAATTTACTGAATCTTAATTAGACATATTATAACCCACCAACATAAAAAAAGCAATTTGCACTTGAATCCATTACTCCCTTGTAGTAGAATAATAGTTACTGTTAACCTCGTTACCAGTAACAAGCAGTGCTTTCAACACTGAATGCACACATTTTGCCAAAATAAGATTTTGTTCCAAAATCATGCAAAATGGCGCTGCAAAACTTGTACTTTTGGCAAAAATCATGCCAAAAATCCTTGAATTTGGCGCAGATGTGAAAAGTAACGAATAATACCAATATATATTTAAATAAGGGGGATTGCAATGAGACACTTAATAAGTCCATCGGATTTATCTGTTGATGAACTGGACAGGATTCTTAAGCTTGGACAGTCAATTATGAAAAATCCTGAAAAATATTCCCACATATGTGATGGAAAAAAATTAGCTACTTTATTTTATGAACCAAGTACAAGAACACGTCTTAGTTTTGAAGCAGCAATGCTCAACTTAGGCGGTAAAGTGCTTGGTTTTTCTTCTGCTGATTCAAGCTCTGCAGCTAAAGGAGAAAGTGTTGCCGACACAATAAGAATCATATCTTCCTATGCAGATATATGTGCTATGCGCCACCCTAAAGAGGGTGCACCAGCAGTTGCAGCAATGTATTCTAAAATACCTGTAATTAATGCAGGTGATGGCGGCCATAATCATCCTACACAGACACTTACCGATCTTATAACCATAAAAACTCTTATGGGACGCCTTGACAACATGACTATAGGAATGTGCGGAGATTTAAAATTCGGCAGGACAGTTCATTCACTTATAAATACAATGGTTAGGTATAATAATGTACGATTTATACTTATTTCTCCAAGAGAACTTAAGATTCCTGATTATCTGCGTCAGGAAGTTCTTGAAGAAGGAAATATAGATTATATTGAAACAAATGAACTTGAAAAATATATGCCGGAACTTGATATTTTATATATGACACGTGTTCAGAAAGAACGCTTCTTTAATGAAGAAGATTATATACGTTTAAAGGACAGCTTTATATTAGACACCACAAAAATGAAATATGCAAAAAAGGATATGTATATACTACATCCTCTGCCTCGTGTAAATGAAATTGCTGCAGAAATTGACTCTGATCCGCGCGCTGTATATTTTAAACAAGCAGAATATGGAGTATATGTACGTATGGCACTTATACTGACATTGCTCAATTATTAACGCAACATTGTACTAATAATTACAAATGAAATTTCAAAGGAGGTATCAAAATGCTGAATATAAGCGGATTAAATCAAGGCATTGTTATTGACCACATTAAAGCCGGCGGTGCTATGAAAATATATGAATACTTGAATCTTGAAAAATTCGACTGTCAAGTTGCAATAATTAAAAATGCCCGCAGCAGCAAAATGGGTAAAAAAGATATAATAAAAATTGAGGGTAATCTTGATATTGATATTAACGTACTTGGTGTACTTGACCACCATATCACTATAAATGTAATAAAAGACAACCAGATTGTTGGAAAACACACACTGGAACTGCCTGAAACAGTTACAAATATCATTAAATGCAGAAATCCAAGATGCATAACTTCAATAGAACCTGAAATTCCGCATACCTTTAAACTTACAGACAGAAAAAGACGTATTTACAGATGTGTATACTGTGAATCAAAATTTAAAGGCAATTAATGTAGAATGCCTTATATACTTTAACTTTAGAGCGTGTTTAAAAATTGCTTTTTGCAAGATGTGCCTCACACTTTGTGGAAGATTTAACTCAAATTTAGGAGGTGTAGCGGGCTATATTGACTAAATTTGGGGACAAATATAGCACAAAGTGTGGTGTGCAGATTGTGAGAATGAATTTTCAAACACGCTCTAATAAGATTTAATAATTTTGCAGTGTTATTTTGCTCCGCTTTTGTGCAAAAAAACTTCACAAAACCTTATTTATCTGATAACATATTTATAAGTAACTACTACAAAAACTATATTTTACTTATTTTTGGAAATGGGGGATAGCATGACACATGTAGAAAAAGCAGAGCAGCTATTGCGTCAGCAATATCACTGCTCCCAGGCACTATTTGGCGCTTTTGCTCAAGATTTTGGACTTGATTTAAAGACAGCTTTTAAAATAAGCACATGCTTTGGCGGAGGTATGCGTCAGGGCGGAACTTGTGGATGTATCACTGCATCAATGTTAGTATTGGGGATGGCACTTGGTTTTTACAATCCGCAGGATAAAGAACAGGAAATCTACGGTAACCAAAAAACAGATGAATTTGTAAAACGCTTTACGGAACAAATGGGTGGCGTAATCTACTGTCGGGATATTTTAGGTAAAGATATTTCCAAACCTGATGAACTCGCACAAATCCGCAAAGAGGGTTTGATCTTAATGAGATGTCCAAAGGCAATGGGCGTAAGCATTAGTATATTAGAGGACATGCTTAAAGATTATATTAAGGATAAAGAAGAAAACAATTATAGTCTTGATGACATTTTTGAAAGCGATGAAATACAAAGTACCCTTAACCGCATTGGCAAATTACAGCGTTTTAGAAGAAATGTGAATAAACTTTTATATTCTTCTTCAAAAGAGATTGGATTTATTCAATTTGATATACGTAAATTTAAAATTATCAATGATTTATATGGTGAAAAATTTGGTGATAAGGTTTTAGATTTTATTATTAACCAGTTAAAGGAATTTTGTAATGAAGATCAGTTTTTCATCAATCTTCGAAGCGATGTGTTTATGGTAGTGACGGAATATGAGAAAGAAGATGAGCTTGTGGATTTCATCCACCAGTTGGATGGACGGATCAGGAGTTTTAAGAACGTCAAGCTTCAGATGG
>CAMWXG010000064.1 GCA_947178155.1 uncultured Lachnoclostridium sp. | reverse complement strand
TACCTATACGCACTTATTTGAAAACCAAAAGATTAAACTACAACAATTAATGCAAATAATTTTATTCTAACATAATATTAATAAGACATACATAAATTGATAAGACATATTCAATATGTTTTTTACACAGAGAGTTTTATCTAACAGCAAAAATCTCATAGAGTTAGATAAAAAAATTGTTACTACTCACGTTTACACCGTTAATAGTAACAAATCATATGCTTATCTAAACTTTAATAATATTCCCCTGCCATAATATGTAATGAGTTCCACATCATATCCTTCAAGTTTTTTCCTAAGCTGCTTTATTATAGTATCAGCTGCTCTCGACTTATCAATATCAATAATATTCCACAATTCTTTCATAAGTGTTGTTTTAGACACTATTTCATCTCTATGTACAATAAGATATGATAACACTTCTTTTTCCTTTTTGGTAAGCTTAAGCATATCATTTCCTGCATAAATTACACCAGCCTTTTCATCTTCATACAAAACCTCATCTGCAAATCTCTCTCTTATAATATTCTTTACCCGCTGTACAATTATTTCTATTGGAACACTTCTGCACTGATAGTCAATACATCCTGCTTTCAGCATATTAAGCTCATCATTATATGAATATGTATCAGCTATAATAAAAATATTAAAATACATCTTTGACATAATATTATATATCGCTTCCAGACCATACTCCGAAATATATTCACCTATAATATATTGACTGCATACTACTATACATGCAGCTTTCTCTGCTTTAAATCTTCTTAAACTATTTTCATTTATCACATCCTCCAAAAGCTCAATATATCTAATGCACAAATTTGTCCTTGCAAATTCAGCTCTAAATCTTGCTGTCCATTCTAAATCATGGTCACATAATATTATGTACTTTTCCATATAAAGTTTCCTGCTCATTAGGAAAATTGTAGTCACCTTTGTCAGATGGTGCAATGTTTCCACTTTCTTCTATTTTTAACCGCATCTTTGACACTTCATCACCTAATGTATTTCTTCTTGACAGCTTTTTATTATACACATTATAATATTCCTTGATTTCATCAGTAGTAATACTTGCAAACACCTCATTTGCACCTGCCAAAAAAGCCTTTTTACGTGCATCCGCCATAACATTTTCCAGCGCAGGATCTGCTGTAATCAGTGTCCTTGGAAGCATAAGCCTAAGTATTGCCATTAGATAAATTGTCATCTCTCCATTGCCGCTTCTCTCACTCTCATATATTGTATGGGCAGTCGGAATAAAAGGTGTCAAATGAATAATATGAGGCTCAAGAGCCTTTAAAAAGTTCAAATCTTCTATAACATTTGCAACCATCTGATATGGCATTCCAACCATAAACCCACTACCTACCTGATACCCTATTCTCTTAAGCTCCCAAAGCGACTGTTTCCGTTTAAGCAACGACATATCCGGTGGATGAACTTTCCTAAAATAATTCTCCCCTGCGGCTTCATGCCATAAAAGATATCTGTCAGCACCGGCCTGAAACCATTTAACATAAGTTTCAGAAGGCCGTTCACCAAGACAAAGCTCCACAGCACAATCATTATATCTATCCTTAATCATTGATATAAGCTTTGAAACTCTATTCTCTGTAAAAGAATAATCATCTCCGCCCATAAGTACAAATGTTCTTACACCTTTTTTATATCCACTGTCACAAAACTGCATTATGTCATCTTCATCAAGTCTAAACCTGGGAATAAATCTATTGCTCCGTCTAAGACCACAGTAATAACAATCATTTTTACAATAATTAGTCATCTCTATAGTACCACGTATATAAACATTCTTACCATAATATTTTTCTTTTACTGCATATGCCTTATCAAAGATATACTTAGTTATCTCTTTATTTCTAAACTTAAGAAGCTCCCTCATTTCTTCATCAGGCAATATGCCATTTATTTCAAGACTGTCAACCATATCTGTCATGCTTTTTCCCATAGTCCACCTCTTAGCAATACCACATAAACTCACTATACAGCTACTTCAAATTGTGAAATTATACTACATATAGTACAATATAAATCAGGCTTTAATTCATCAAGCGTTACAGGCCTTTTATTCACAATAGCATTATAACATGTAGAGTTGACAAGTTCCACTATCATAAATACCATTAAATCCTCATCTCGAAATTTTCGTCCTGAATTTTCTATAATATCCCTAAAAATATCCATACAGCTCTTATTATCTTTTTCAGCTATACGTATATTAGAAAAAATTGCCCAGCTCAAATTCTTTGCTATAAACTTAATAATATACTGCTTCTCATTTAACTGATCAACAATATTATTTACAATAAATATTACACAATCTTCAAGAGAACCAATATCATTTTTCATAAGCTCTCTATTAGCATTTTCAAAAAGCTTGCTGCTTTCATATGAAATAAGACGATCCCTTATATCATATTTGTCTTTGAAATAAAGATAGAAAGTACCTTTCGCCATTTTAGCACTATTTACAATATCAGAAATAGAAGTATTGTTAATACCTTTTTCTGTAAAAAGCTTAAAAGCAGAACTAAGCAGTGCCTCCTGTTTCAACTTTTTTTTCTCATCTACTTTTCCCAATTATCTCACTCCTATCCTGAGTGCCATAAACTTTACTATTCACTCTGTTCTAATAATAAACTCATTTGTGCTTTCAGCACTGTATACGCATATTTTGCGAATAAAAATGCACACATTTTGTGTTAATTTGTGTAACAAAATTAACACAAAATGGTGCTGTAAAATGTTTTACCAATTACTATTCTTCGTCTGCTGTTACTTCTGATGTCGACATAATGAATTTAACACTTCCATCCATATCATCATCTATACCTGCAAAACTCTTGTACTCAGCAGAAGCATCTAAAACTGCATTAAATCTGTCCTTTATACCGCCTGCAGAGTCTAATAAATCATCTACAGCATTTGTAATCTTGTTAACTCCCTTTTTCCTGAACTCTACCATACCATCTGATAATTCAACAGCTCCATCTGAAAGTTTATCAAGTGCATCAGATACATCTCCAGTCTTATTTACAAGCTTTTTCGCACCATTAAATAACTTATCTGTACCATCAGACATTGTGTCTATTCCATCTCTTAGTTTATCACTATTAGCCATAAGCTTCAAGCTATTCTTTTTAATCTTTGAAGTGTTCTTAATAAGGGTATCTGCTCCATTCTCAAGAGTCTTATTGTTGTCAGTAAGAGTCTGGCCTGCCTTATAAAGTGCTGAAACATTTTCATTAAGACTGTTAATTCCCGCATCAAGCTGTGTCTCATATCCTGATACCAATGCATTTCCTGCTGCCTGTAACTGACTAAGCCCATCTGCCAGGCTTCCTGAAACACCTCCTGCTACCTGAGCACCTGTACTATCTGCAATATTAGACAATCCATCTGAAACCTGATTAAGACCACCTGATACTGAACTAAATCCCTGCATAAGCTCGCTTCCAGAAGAAGTTGCATTCTCAATTCCTGTTCCTACCTGCTGTGCTGTGCCCACATAATTCATAATTGCCATAATAGAGTTCTTTTCATTCTCATCTTCAGCTTCTGCATATAATTTCTTAAGCTCTGCCATATATCCATCTACCTGACTGTTATACTGTGTAAGATTACCTGCTGCTGCATTTATTCCTTCAACACCTTCCTTAAGGCTTCCTACACCTGCACTCACCTGCGCAACTCCGCCCTGAAGCTGTTTTGCACCTGAATTAATCTGTGATACTCCATTTACAACAGTAGTAAGTGTATCGGCTGAAAGTATTTTATTGACAGTAGCTACATATGTGTTTAAACTATCACCAAATTGCTTAGAGCCTGCTGCAAGTACAGATGTTCCTTTTGTCTGAAGTTCTCCAACCTTATCTACAAGAAGCTTTGTATTCTTTGTATACTCTTTAGCTCCTTTAGCAAGTGTACTGGTTCCTTCTACATATGAAACTACGCCTTCTAACAGCTCATCTGCTCCATTTGTATATGTTGTAATTCCCTTCTTTAAAGTGCCTGAACCGGAATTTATCTCCTTTATCCCATCATGAAGCGTATCAATAGCATCTGAATAATCACCAAATTTATTATCCAACTTTGTTAAATTACTTGAAATTTTATCTGAACCATCTACCAGGTCAGTAGCAGCATCTTTAAGTTCATCTATTTTATCATCAAGCTTATCTGAATCAGTAACATCATCTAAATCCAAATCATTAAATAACTCTGAAGTTGCAACAGTATATGTTGATTTCATCTCAAAATCTGTCACATCTGCTGTTATCTTTACAGTATCTGTTATCTTATCATTGAGTTTATCAAGATCAATATCCACATCTTTGCCAAGGTCAAGATTGTCAAGGTCAAGGCTTTCTGAAAGACCCGGCATCCCATATGCTACTACAATATTATTATCTCCTTCAGATATAATATGACCGTTATCAATAGTAACATTATTGAAATTATCAACCGGAAGTATCATGCCTGTAACCATTACAAATGGTGTGAAAATCTCCTCATATTTTCCGTCTATTTTTACTTTTTTCTTTGAAGTATTTTTGTATTTAATATTTATTTCAAGCTTTCCACTCTTTCCGACGATATCTTCTACTTTTACATCTTCGCCATCAAGTTTATAAGCAATCTCCATAGAAACAGGTGTCTTTTTAGCTGTTTTGCCCTGATAATAAATATCATTTTCAGCCGTGTTCCATACAAGTTTATTGCCATTCTGTGAAAATTCCTCATCGCCCTTTGTATTTGTTATGTCCTCAAGCTCTGACACATCATTTAACTCAGAAGATGTACCAGAATTTTTAAGCCATTCAGAAACCACTACATCAGTAGTATTTCCATAAGCATCAAGGGTAGAATATACTGTTTCATGCTTTGTAACTTTATCAGTTCCGGCATCTGGCTTTGCATATGTTTCTATCTCTTTTACAACACTTGCCTCCTTTGCCGCTGCTGTATTATAAGTATACATATGTGAAGCATATTCAACACTTCCGGCAATAAGACCTGCTGCCATTAAACCACTTACACCTGTCATCATAACTTTTTTAATATTTTTTCTCATAGCTTTCATTTCCTTTCTTATAATTCATTTTCTTATATTTATTATGCTCATATTTTACCTAAATTTTACCAATTTTATAAAAAATTATTTTCACACTTTAGCCTTAATCATATCAAGAGATGTTTTGCATATAACTTTGTCAAATAACCATAACATTGCAGGAAGTATAAATATAACAACTCCCATACTTATTATGGCACCCCTTGAAAGAAGTGTACATATTGCACTAATCATATCAATCTCTGAATAAGCAGAAACGCCAAATGTTGCTGCAAAGAAACAGAAACCACTTGTAAGTATTGACTTAATTGAAGTTGCATGTGCAATCCCTATAGCCTCTTTCTTACTGCATTTATTCACAGTACGCTCTTTATGGTATCTGTTTGTCATAAGTATCGCATAATCAACTGTTGCCCCAAGCTGTATAGTACCTATTACAATACTTGCAACAAATGGCAGCGGAGTATTCATATAATATGGAAATGCCATATTACATGCTATTGCAAACTCAATAACAGATACAAGTATAATAGGTATTGATATAGACTTAAATGTTATAAGAATGATAATAAATATAGCAGCTATTGAAATATAATTTACATTCTTTAAATCTATATCAGTAACATCCGACAAATCCTTCATTAAAGGAGCTTCTCCTATTACCATTGCATCTTCCTGATAATCTTTAACAATCTCCTGAATATCAGCAATCTGCGCATTTACTTCATCAGTAGCGGAGCCATAATCTGAGCAGACAAATTGAAGCTCATAGTTATCTGTCATAAGCATACCTTTTACATCACTTGGTATCATGGACTCTGGGAAATTTGATCCAATAAATGAATTAAGTCCTATTACCCATTTAACACCTTCCACATCTTCTATTCTATCTATAATCTGACTTTTCTCTTTAGATGTAAGCCCTGTTTTTAAAAGAACCATATGCACATTGCTCATGTCAAACTCTTTTTTGAGTCTGTCATTTGCCTCTGCACTTGGTATATCATCTGGCAGCGACTGGTCAATATTATAATATATCTCATAATTACTATTGCCATAAGCAGCAGGTACAAGAATTATTACAAACAAAATAATTGCTACCCAACGTGCCTTAATTATACCTTGTGACAATCCATCAAGTGATGGAATTATTGACTTATGTGTAGTTTTATCAATAATCTTATCAAATGTAAGTACCATTGCAGGAAGTACAGTTACACAAGCTACCACACCAATTACAACACCTTTTGACATTACTATTCCTATGTTGGTACCAAGTTTAAATGTCATAAAACAAAGAGCTATAAATCCGGCTATAGTTGTAACAGAACTGCTTGATACTGACTTAAAGGTATTGCTTATTGCATGTGCCATTGCACGCTTATTATCATCAGGATACCTCTCTTTATTAGCCTCATAACTTTCAAGAAGGAATATCGAGTAATCCATAGTAACAGCAAGCTGCAATACCGCTGCAAGTGCCTGTGTAATATATGATATCTCGCCAAGAAAGATATTGCTTCCAAGATTGTATACAATAGCCATTCCTATATTAACCAGAAATATAAAAGGTGTTGCAAATGAATCCATTGTAATTATCAGTACAACAAGCGATAACAAAGCTGCTATAACTACATATATCGGCATCTCTTTAAGTGCAAGATTTTTAATATCTGTAACAACACCTGACATACCACTTGCAAATACATTTTTACTTACTGTATCTCTTATATCAGTAATTGCTTCCATAGTATCATCAGCTGATGTTGTATTATCAAAAAGTGCTATCATCATAGTTGCATCGCCATTGAAAAATGCCTCCTGAAGCTTTTTAGGTATCATCTCTGTTGGCACTGATATATCAAGAAAATCATCATACCAAAGCACATCTGTAACATGATTAATACCTTCAATAGTAGTTTCAAGCTCTGCTGCTTCCTTCATCGTCATATCTTCAACGATTATCATTGAGAAAGCACCCATGCCAAACTCATCTACAAGGATATCCTGTCCCTCAACAGTTTCAAGCGTTTTTGGAAGGTAACTCAAAATATCATAATTAACACGCGTAGTTACATATCCTATCGCAGATGGGATTAATAAGATTACTGCAAGAAGCAATATTATGTTCTTATGTTTAGTAATCCATTTACCTAAAGTAATCATTGTCTTATCCACCTCTCTTACAAATTGAATGACCATTGGTCATTTCCTGTATGTATACTAACGCAAAAATGACCATTAGTCAATACATAAATTATAAAAAATTTATAAACCCAAAAAGTGCAAGCCAGGCGGCTTGCACTACAAGAATTTGCATTCATTTACTCACTAATAATAATGAGATTATATTATCAATTTTATCACAGCATTTTGCTATAACATCACCCATACGTACAGGAATTTCTCCACTGACATCTCGTTTTTCAAATAACTTCTTATTAAAACGAATACCCTCCTTTTTTAACAGCACTATAATAGTTGAACCACCAAATTCAAAATACCCTTTTTCTTCACCGGCCCTGATACATTTCGTTCCCAATGGCTGTTTGTAATTCCTAATTTTTCCAACAAGAAGTGCGCCTATCTCCATCTGAATTATTGTACCAAAGGTCTTTGTTTTAATTACCTGATACTCCCTGCTGTTTTGTATAAATACAGGGACATTCCTTAATGCAATTGGTCTTACACAATGAAGCAAACCACGTATTTTTCTATAATGAATAATTCTTCCATCTGATATATAACAATATCTGTGATAATTTGCAGGAGTCAGCCGAAAAATCAACGCTGTTCCATCTTTATACTTTTCGGCAAATCTGTTATCTTTAAGCAGGTCTTTAACAGAAAAATGAGTATTTTTTATTTTAAATACTGTGTCTTCATTAATTTTTTTAATAGTAAGAAAACCATCACATGGACTTATCATGTCATCATCTGACAAATTATAACCTTCTAATTTTCTCTTTCTCGTAAAAAACTCATTAAAAGATGAAAACCCCTCTTTAGGTATTTCTATATCACTCATATCAATTTCATTTTTCTGTATAAAATATGGTATTATCCATTTAGATGCGCCTGATGAAAGTAAGCAGCCTGCAAACTTTGACACGTTTGGATGTACTAACAGCTTTAAAATCATCCTTCCAAACACAGTATTATATAAAAAACACAGTACGAATGAGTTGTCCATAATGTATTCCACCTCTTCCAAAAAATACCAACACTATTACTTCTAAAATCCCCAGAATAATAATGCCTGTCTTTCCTATTACTCCTGGTTTCTTTATTTCAATTGGTGAAATATATCCTATACCAGTTAAAAGTAAAAGTATCGGAAAACAAATAATTTTTTTACATATCCTGTAATCATATATCAAATATACCACTGGCAGCAGCATCGCTATAGTAGTTACAGGAACACCTAAATAACTTTTTCTCTTTTCTTCTGTATGTTTCTGCCTTTCTTCCTCAAGCACATTAAAATATGCCAGACGTATCAATGCACACAAAACAAATAGAGAAGCTGAAACTCCCGAAAATACGCTCTTATCGGAAATCATATAAACAAAAACACCGGGTAAAATACCAAAACTTATTAAATCACTTAGCGAGTCTATTTGAATCCCAAAGCTTTTTTCACTATTTGTCCTTGTTTTTGTAGCTGCTACTGCTCCATCGAACATATCGCATACTCCTGCAATCATCAAACAAAGCACAGCACTACAATATTCCTGACTCATCACTTTAAGTATACCACAAAAAGCAAACAACATTCCGCAATATGTGAGTATTACAGTGTAGTCATAATATCCAAGTAATTTTTTCTTCATCTTTGGTCTCCTTTATTTTGTCAGTACAAAAGCAATACTATATACACAAAAAATAACCATATAATCTTTTCATTACTTTTGTATACCATTTTGAAAATCCGCTTTTCTCCACAAATGCATAGCTTGCTTCTGAAAGCGATACCCCTGCAAATACATCTATTAATACATGCTGTTTTGTTGTAAGGGTAGATATACATATACTTATAGCAATAAAAAATGATACTATTTTATACCATATTGGAATCCTCTTATTTTTTCGTACTGCAATAAAAGAAAACCAGCTTGTAAGACAATGTATGGATGGGAATAAATTATCTGCTGCATCCATATCATATAACTTACGCATCAATTTATCCCATATTGATTTTCCATCAACAACCGGCCTTGTATTAGTTGTAGGAAACGCCAGATAACATAATAGGCAAACCAGCTTTGCCGCAAAATCAGCACTTATAAATCTAAATGATTCCTCTTCTTCCTGTCTGCAGCCAATCACATAGTTTGCCGCCCAAAAAGCGTAACAGCTTAAATATATTGAAACTGTCCATGGAACAAAAGGAATCTTTTCGTCTACACTATTTGAAAGATTGCGATGAAACTTACTTTTTGTAATAATTCTTGAACCAAAATATGTGACTGTATTACATGCAAGTGTAAAAAATAGTGGTATCCACATAATCTTTGGTATAATATGTTTCTTCTTTTTCATTGATTCTTCCCCCTCTTTTCTTTATACTAAATTAGCCCTAAATTGTCAATCTCTTTTCCCTTTCTTACATACTTCTTAAACATTTCTTAAGATATTTTCCAAATATTCTTAATATCAAAATATTGTCTTCTGATTATCTAAATACACGATTACATTGTCATTTTTACAAAAATCTTCTTCAGAGCAATTTGCATCTATAGCAGACTGCGCCATTGCAATCTGTAATTATCAATACATACCTTTTACTTTTATTATGATTCCTAAAAAATATTATAAAATTAAAATCCTTTACTCTTTGCATTTCCCTATCTCAAATGAGATATCTTCTTCTTCATTACCACCAATAAAAATTAATGATTCCTCTTCTTCATCATATACACATCCATAAAACTCGTCCTCATGATACATTGAACCATATTTACGCACCAAAGACAAATCAATTCCTCTTTCTTGCGAATCTTCCAAAGCATCAAACTTATAATACTCAAAGCCCATATCTTCTAAAACAAATACTGCACTACCATATCCAGTACATACAAATACATCAACAAAAATACTCATAAGAAAATCTGAAAGAGTTTCCCGATAAACCCACCAGTCCGTAAACGATTCCTCTTCAATAAGCATATATACCGGAGGATTTTCTTTCACTAAATCTTCCTTAAGAATTCCAGATACCGACACACCAGCACCATAATCAGAACCAATTACCAAATAATCTGCGACACGCTCACCCCACTGCTCTTTTGGCATCTGCGCAAACTGATATACCTCATTATCAGCATATTCCTCCGGACAGTCTTCCCAGTCTCCCTTCATATCCTCAATACATTCCTGAATTATTTCATAATGAAATCTGGGCAGTAAATTATTCGTTTTCGCTCCTGTCCAGATATCTGCTGTTTCAAACAATGGATTATTAATAGCAAGACTCAAAAAATCATATAAAATCTTAGGAAGTTTTATATTTTTTTCCTTTTCAAGTTTATCCAATGTCTCTTTTCCATTTTTATTTGTAAATCCCAGTATTTTTAAAATATCAGTTACTGTCAAATCATACCTTATTGCCATATTTGAAAACTCCTTTCAATTATCTGCTGCTAATTCTACCAACCTATTTCATCTCTTAATCTATTGCATCTCCAAAATTTCAGCCCGTTTTTTCCACTCTTCCATAAGTTTAGGCTGTATTGTTGGATAAGTCCACTTATCCGGCATACTCTCTATTATCACAATTTCTTCAATCTCACTATGTAAATCATGTTCAAATGCATAAATATCTGCATAATACAACATTCCAAAAGACTCCTGACCATTAAAATTATCTTTTTCAATAACAGAATATACGCAAACAGGTTTAATATCAAAATCAACAGCTCCCGTTTCCTCATATAATTCTCTCTTAGCCGTTTCTAGAATCACCTCTTCTGGCTCTCTGTGACCTCCCGGAATCTCTAATGTATCTCTGTCTTTGTGTTTGCAAAAAACATATTTGCCCTCTGTTTTGCTAATAATCACTGCAAATTTCAATAATTGGTCATCAACTGTTTCATAAAAATTTACTGCCATATTATCTATACCTCCTTATTTGTATAAACAGTTAATTATCCTATTTGTCAAACATTTATATTATAGATTAATATATTTACATTATCAATAACTTTTTAAAAATCACTAAATTGTTTGGTGAAAATTTAATAAAATCAGCCTTATACTTGATATTGCACAGATGTATTGATATAATAAAATTTATAAATTCTAAAAGCAGTTAATTAAAAGCAGGAGAATAAGAGTGAAAAATCAATTTTTCACTCGGCAAATTTGCGTCCGCGCTGCGACACAAGCATTGCATTATGCGCAAAGGCAACACAGAAATGAGGTAACATATGAAAGAATTTAGTGCATTAATCTATTCATCAAAAACCAAATATTTTATATTGTATCTAATTGTACTGAATATTATAAGTTTTTACATAATGTGGCTTGACAAAAGAAAGGCAAGAAGAAAAGAATGGCGAATCTCTGAAAAAACTCTTTTTATTTCTGCTGCTTTTGGTGGAAGCATTGGCGCAATTCTTGGAATGTGGACATTTCATCATAAAACCAAACACTGGTACTTTGTATGGGGAATGCCTGCAATATTAATCTGCCAGATATTAATATTTTACAGTTTTCTATAAATTGAAATATGAGACATATACGCAGTTTTAAGCTAAATAGTCTGCTGCCATATCAAAAGTAACAATAGCTTTATTAGTCTGTTACAAGAACAAATTCATAAAGAATTATTAAGATAGCATCTATTCTTGCTTAAGAGGTTGCATTATTTATATGATGTATAATGCTTGACTTAATATAATAAAAGTTTCGTTTCATTAATAAAGAAGCTACACTACGTTCCACTTTTACAAATGATTTATTATGTTTATTTAAGGAATTGGTGTAAATTTATTACTTGAAACACCAAAAGCCTATGAAATATCGGGATAAACAGAAACAGCTGTCACTACTATAAATAATGACAACTGCCTGTTTATTTACTTTATCTTATTTTAATCTTGCTATTACTTGTAATGGCACTAAACTACTCAGCAAGCAGCAGCATTATCTCATTACTCCTTGCAATAAATTCAGTCATTTCATTTGCCTTAAGCGGCTTATTTGCTATCATTGCAAGGTCATAAAGCTGTTTGCAGAACATATCAGTATGTTCTCCTTCTTTATTATTTAAAATGTACTGAACAAGCTTATTTGCAGAATTAAGTATAAGTGTTTCTGAACCACCAAACATATCTTCGTCCATTCCCATGCCCATACCACCTGCACTATACATTTTCATCATATCCTGCATACGTCTTGTCTCTTCTGAAAGTGTTACCATAGAAGATATATTTTCATTTTTAAGCTTCTGCACTTTTACTTCAAGCTTTTCCTTGCCAAGTGCTTTCTTAAATATCTCACTAAGTGCCTCTGTATCAGCTTTAAGAGCTTCCTCATCAGCTTCTTCTGTCATAGACTCATTAATATCAGCATCTATACGCTGGAATCTCACCTTAATGTCACCTTGCTCAAGCTGCTGTATAAATGGCTGGTCTATTGAATGGCTAAGTATTACAGCATTCATATTCTGCTCTTTAAACATATTGACATATTGGCTCTGCTGTTGCATATCTGTTACATAATATACTGTTGTTGCCTTCTCTTCCTCATCTGCATCTTCATCTGCTTTCTGTGCATCTGCCTCCTCAGCGCTTTCAACACTATCTTCAACAACAGTTTCTTCTTCCGCATCCTCGTCGGCAGACTTCTTTACCTCATCTACATACTCTGGAAGTGTAATATATTTATCATTAAGGTCTTTAAATATTATAAATTCAGACATCTTCTCGCGGAATTTATCATCTTTTAGGCAGCCATATTTAATGAACGGACTAATATCTTCCCAGTATTTTTCGTAATTTTCTCTGTCAACTTTATACATTCCTGAAAGCTTATCAGCGACCTTTTTAGTAATATAGTCAGAAATCTTCTTTACAAATCCATCATTTTGCAGTGCACTTCTTGATACATTCAGTGGAAGGTCAGGACAGTCAATTACTCCCTTAAGCAACATAAGAAATTCTGGTATTACCTCTTTAATATTGTCAGCGATAAATACCTGATTATTATAAAGCTTAATTACACCTTCAAGATTATCATACTCTGTATTGACCTTAGGGAAATACAATATACCCTTTAAATTAAATGGGTAATCCATATTTAAATGTATCCAGAAAAGAGGTTCTTTATAATCCTTAAATACAGTCCTGTAAAAATCTTTATATTCTTCTTCTGTACAATCGTTAGGATGCTTCATCCAAAGAGGTGTAGTTGTACTTATAGACACTGGACGTTTATTAATTTTAACTTTCTCTTTGCGTGGAGATACCTCAACTACTTCTTTTGTACCATCTTCATTTTCACGTTCCTCAGTCTTAGCCTCTTCCACAATATTTTCTACTACTACATCATCTTCTCTTAAATCCTCTTTATCAATAGTTTCATATTCCTGCTCTGCACCTTCTTTTGAAAGGAATATTTCAACAGGCATAAATGAACAATATTTTGTAAGAACTTCTCTTACTCTGTACTCATTTGCAAATTCAAGGCTGTCCTCTGAAAGATAAAGTGTAATTGTAGTACCCACAGTATCTCTGCTGCCATCTGACATTTCAAAATTAATACCGCCTTCTGACTCCCAATGTACAGGCGATGCACCCTCTTTCCATGACAGTGTATCAATGCTTACACTATCAGCAACCATAAATGCAGAATAAAAGCCAAGTCCAAAATGACCTATAATCTGCTCCTCATTAGTTTTATCCTTATATTTTTCAAGGAAATCAGTAGCACCTGAAAAAGCTACCTGATTGATATACTCATCAACTTCTTCTTCTGTCATTCCAAGACCAGTATCAGTAAATGAAATAGTCTTACCCTCTGTATCAACCACCACCTGAATTTCAGACTTAAAATCATCAGGAAGTGTGTATTCACCCATAATATCAAGTTTTTTAAGCTTTGTTATGGCATCACAACCATTTGATATAAGCTCTCTTATAAAAATATCATGATCTGAATAAAGCCACTTCTTAATAATAGGAAACATATTTTCTGATTCAATTGATAAACTCCCCTGCTTTTTCTGCATATACATCTCTCCTGTTCTGTAAATTTTTTAATGCGAAACAAAATACTGTTTCAGAATCCACCTTCGTTTATTTAACTGCTAGCTAAGATTTAGCAATCATCAATTTTGACTGCTAACAACATTTATAGATGATATAATAATACTGTATCCAAAAAAAGTCAAGAGTTTTTTAGCACTCTTTTGAAGCGAGTGCTAACAAAAAGTTACTATTCACGGCTACGCCGCTCATAGTAACAAGCAGCGCTTTCAGCGCTGAA
>CAMWXG010000063.1 GCA_947178155.1 uncultured Lachnoclostridium sp. | reverse complement strand
ATAATAACCTCTTGTAATCAGTTTTTCAAAATTATCAATACCAATTGGTAATGGTTTATAGTTCATATATGCACACCTCTTATCCCTTTTACATAATAACTCTTATATTCTTAAGTATACGAGCTTCCCTATAAAAAAGCAATGCAATATATTAAATTTTAATGGCATTATAAAAGCATATGTGATAAAATAAAACTGTCAGATGTGCTCTAAATTATAACAAATAAAGAATTTTGATATGTATTGCAATAATCTAATATTCCAAAATATGATTATATTTAAAAGGAGAATTTCAATGAGAAAATATGATGCTGTTATTTTTGACCTCGATGGTACTCTTTTAAACACTCTTGATGATCTGACTGATGCTGTAAATTATGTAATGAAACAGTTTAATCATCCTGAACATACCATAAGTGAAGTTCGCTCTTTTGTTGGCAACGGCATAAGGCTTTTAATTGAACGCTCTCTTCCTTTTGGCGCTGATACACCTGATTTCGACAAAATATTTGATGCTTTTAAACAATATTATACAACTCACTGCAATATTAAAACTGCACCATATAATGGCATTACAGACCTTCTTAAAATGCTTTCTGCTGATGGATATGGTCTGGCAATAGTTTCTAATAAAAACAATGCTGCAGTTGAAAGTTTAAATAATATATATTTTTCAAAATATATATCAATCGCAATAGGAGAAAGTGAAAATGTTAAGAAAAAGCCTGCTCCTGATACAGTGCTTAAAGCACTTGAAATGCTTGGTTGTGAAAAACACAGAGCTATTTATGTTGGAGATTCGGATGTAGACTTTAAGACAGCTTTAAATGCAGGAATTGACTGTATAAATGTAAGCTGGGGATTTCGTGACAAAGTATTTATTGAAACATTTAATCCCACAGCTATTATTGATACACCTTTGGAGTTAAAAAATTATCTTATATAAATATCATATGAATAATGCTTTTTTTGACATTCCTCCTGCAGTAAAAATTTTATAATATAACTTTCTCTTAGTTTTATCAGTTTTTACTTTAACATTAGCAGCCCCTTTATCAAAAGCATTATTTCCTATACTTTTAGCAGACAGCTTTTTTGTTTTCACAATTATATATCTAAGATTTTTACATTGGTAAAATGCTTTTGTCTCTATAATTTCTATGTTTTTACCAATTTTCACCATTTTAAGTTTTTCATTTCCCTTAAATGCATTTTTTCCAACAGAAACAACTTTATATGTCTTACCATTAAGCCTTACCACATCTGGAATAGTAACACTTGGCAAATTTTTTTTAGTACTCCTTATATATTTTACAGTCTTGTTTTTGTCAGTTCCTGTTATTCTATATATTGCTTTTGTCTTTTTATCAGTAACCTTATCACCTTTCTTTAACTTGTCTGCATAATTAGTGCTGCACACTGTCCCCGCATAAGACCAGAGATTAGAAGCTGTATCTGATGACTCAGCCAGATCTAGTTTCAAAGCAGGACGTACACCATAATTCCAGCCTTCAGCAATACTGCCATCTCTGTAAACCCAGCCATAATAAAACACCAATGATGCGCGGACATTATCACTGCCCGGTGTACGAAGCCACCAATAGCATTTCCCTTCACAATTTTCTATCCCCATAGCTTTTGCATAAACACTCGATTCTGCCCGGCGTGCTTCATCATTTTTATAACAGCCTGAAACAAAACCATATCTATTAGCAGCATTAGTATACACTTCTGATTCTGACAGAAGAAATATTTTATCCTCTGTATCATTTCCACCATCTGAATCATAAGCAATATTATCTTTATTCTTTACAGCAGTTTTTTTGACAACCTGCTGTTCAGCCATTCCAAAAGCAGTATCTATAAAATTATTACTGCTGTAATCTTTATTTTGTATATTTGAAGAGGCTCCATATCCATTAAGCCAACTTCTTACAGTACTTCCTTCCCATGTTACGTCCTCATATACTGTATTGGCATGATATTGCTTATTATCTAATACCTTATCAGACAATAAAAATGCCTCTTTGTCATTTACAGATAAAACTCTCCATTTAATTGGCTCATATTTAAAATAATGGTAATCTGTTTTATTCTTCCACATGTAATATCCAGAATCATCTGATATATATTCTGCATCACCTTTTTTTACTGCATAAGTTGCATCCTTTTTCTTAATTCTCCGATATTTATTACCATCTATCACAATATCTCCCTGTTCATTCCAGTCTTCTGCCAAACACAGCGTTTGATACAGCGCATCATCTCTAATTAAATCACCATTTTGTAAAAGACCTTCTTTTAATGCTGTATATTCTTCATTAGCCGGAATAACTTCTGACTGCGGATAACTTCCAAACCATATACAATCCCATGTAACTTTCTGTCCTGCTTCCATACTGTTATCTGATACAATACATGGATTAGACAATTTATTTTCCCCTGCCTCTGTCTGCTTTGGCTGTATAAAAAAAGCATATAAAAATGTTGTTATAATTAAAATTATTTTATATAATCTGCTGTTTTGTCTTTTCATTAATTTCCCTCATATATCTTCATCAGGATTACTTTCATTTATTACAACACTTTTTATAATGGCTGACTGCTAATGCATTACATACAAATCAAGCCGTCTCCATGCTACTATAAAAATCAAATATCCGCTTATAGTATTCTCTGCGTATTTCTAAATTTGAATTATATATTTCATGTTCAGAATCCTCCATCACCACAAGTTCCGTAAAAGATGTGTTTTCTGCAAATAAATTCTGTCCACCGGGTTTTACGACAGTATCAAGTCCTGCCTGAAAAAGAAGAACAGGCACACAGACATTTTCTAAATTCTTTTGTATCTTTTTTACTGCATCTATGCCTGCACAGCTCCATCTGTTTGTTGCACCTGATGTTTGATATCTTTTATGATTAAGCCTTTTTTGAAAAAAATAATCATATCTTGCCTTTGATATTCTTGTATCGTTTGTTATTTCACGTCCTGTTCCATCAAATGCGCTCTGCCCTGGTGCATATTTCTTTCCCGTCCGCAAAATCTTAGAAGCTTTTGCTGCAAAATCCACAGCTCTATCTGACATTTTTCCAAAGTTAATTTCAAGCATAGGTGATGACAATACAGCACATTTAAAAAGTTCCGGATATTTTTCCAGTAAAAGCGCTCCAATTGCCCCTCCCATTGAATGTGCATACATAAACATGCTGTCTGTCTTGCTCACAGGCATTACCACCTTTTCAGTAAATACCCTGACATCTTCAACATACTCATCAAACGATTTTACATATACTTTGGACATATCATCAACTTTTCTTGCTGAAAAACCATGTCCGCGGTGGTCCATTATAAAAACAGAATATCCTTCTTTAAAAAAGTTATAAATTACCTCTTCATACTTATGCGAAAATTCACAGAAACCATGTGCAATTACTATAGATGCTTTCTCTTCTTCATTTACATATGCTTCATAATAAATTCTTGTGTCATCATAACTTCCAAAATATCCCTTCTGCCTCTTCTTTTTCAAAAATGGGACAACCTTTTTTACCATACCATCATAAAAATCGTCTCCCTCTAATTCCATAATTTCATATGCTGCTGTCATTTTCCTATCACCTTTCATTTATAACCTTAAAAATTCATATGAATAACGCTGTTTTTGCGAACCTAACTCACACTTTTGATGCATCTATAAAATTAACAAACTCATCTTCTATAAGAGGCTTTGAAAAATAATATCCCTGAAGATAATCAACTCCCTTTTCAGAAAGCACATCTACCATTTCTTTTGTTTCAACACCCTCTGCAACAATCTTTATCTTCAAATCATTTATAAGCTCAATAATCTTTGTAAGAACTGCCATTGACTTATTAATGGCTTCTTTCATTACCTCTTCTGTTTCTATTTTCTCCACAAGAATCTTACGCTGTTCAGGATAACAGCACCATATAAGGCTTTTGTCAATCTTGATAATTTCATATGGTACATCTACCATCTGTGACAGATTGGAATATCCTGTACCAAAATCATCCATTGAAAATGTTGCTCCCATACCTCTTAAAACCTCAACATTCCTGTTAAGCATATTACCTGAAGAAACTGCTGCCGTCTCCGTAATTTCCAGATTAAGAAACCTGCATGGAAGTCCATGACTTTGTGCCGCTCCCTTTATCTGGTCTGCAAGTCCCCTATCTATACACTGAACAGCCGAAAGATTTACCTCAATATACTCTATCCCCTTGCTTAAAAGCTGTTCACGCTGTGCAAATTCACAGACCTTAGATATTACTATTTCACCTATTTTCATTATCAGACCTTCCTTTTCTGCAACAGGTATAAATTCTTCTGGAGATATAAAGCCTATTGTTCTTGTATCTTTAAGTCTTATAAGAGCTTCTGCTGAATGAAAATTTTTATCCTTAACTGAATATATCGGCTGGTAAACCATATAGAAACCATCATTATTTATAGCATTTTCAAGAATTCTAAGAACATCTGCATATCTTTCTTTCTGCTTGACTACTCTTCTGTCATACTTATAAAAATTCTGCTCTCTATCTTTATCCATATTCATAAATTTAAATATGCCCTCAAGTTCAGTAATATCACTTGCTTCATATGGACACTGAATTAAATCTATAATACCTGTTATATGTATTATACTTTCATTTATCTTATAGTCATATTCAAGTTTATCTGCAAGATTTCTAAGTTTTTCTTCATCAAATTCTTCTTTTTCAAGAATTATTCCGATAACCTCTTCTTCAACAGAATAGATTTTTGTATGCAAAATTTCTTCTACTATTTCACCTATCTTTTTAAGTATATGCTGACACACATCATGTCCATATTGTCCATGTACTATATCAAATTCATAAAATCCTACCTGTGCGACATAAAATACTGAACCTTTATTGAAATATGAATTAACCATTTTTCTATATGCCATACTGTTAAAACAGCCATTCTCATAATTTATATAAACCTTTGAATCTTCAAAGTTAAGGAAATTCATAAGCATAAGTATTATAAGTCCTGTACCCGAAAGTGGTATCACCGGTATAACTGCCTGCAATATCCCAAAACCTGCCCATACTGTAAGTCCCAAAACAAGATTACGTTTTCTTTTCACAGAAAGATGCCTTTTATTAAAAAGTACACAAATTAATGACATTATAAAATAAACCAGCATAACAAAAAATGCCACATTAACAGCAGGACCATATAAATATGCCCCATCCATATCCATATTAAAATTAATATCTGCAAATATTATAATCATTGAAACCAATAAAATCGGCATCAATGCAAGTATATTTTTTGCATCTCCCTGCGTTTTGCTCTTTACACACAAACACACTATGTGCATATGCAGAAAATACATAGAAAGACATATAGTAAATAAAAAAAGTCTTTCTACTATATTATATGATAATTTAACAATAGTATCATAATGATAAATATTATATGTTGTCAATACATCAAGTACTATATTTATACTTAATGCTACAAGCGTAAATACAAAGAACCTGCCCTCTTCAAATGGAAGCCTTTTATTCTTAAGGTACAAAATCCATATTATCAGAAGGATTATTATATCCACAATCCTTATCTGCAAATTCAATAAATACATTGTATCTAATGCTACACTTACTTCACTACTCATAAGCCTCCTCCATACAATTATTTTTTATCTGTCAGTAAAGCGAATATCCGCAATCTTTGGTACCTGTAAAACATATGGCTGCTTGTTTGTAACTTCACCATTATAAAATCAGACTATATCAGACATTTTATAAATAAGTTTAATACACTCATTCTCTGACATTATCCTTGGCACCGGATAATACGGATTAGCCTCTCTCATTGCACGTTTAACTATTTCTTCAATATCCTTATCTTCTACAATATCAAATTTTTCAGGAATAGCCAACTCTTTATTTAAAGATTTTACATAATTTATAAAATTTGCCGCCCTGTCAGAGATATTTTGTTCTGCTAAGGCGGGTTCTATTATTTTGTCAAGCTCTGAAAGATTCTTTTTCACACTTTTGCCATACCATTCAAGCACATACGGAAGGGCAGTCGCAACAGCCATTCCATGAGCAATATTATACTGTCCTCCTATGGCATGGGCTATGGCATGTACATAGCCTACAGAAGTCCTTGTAAATGCTTTTCCGGCAAGAAAAGACGCTTTAAGCATATTCTGCCTTGCGTTTATATTGCTGCCATCATTATATGCTGTACTCAGATTATTAAATATAAGCTGCAATGCTTCAAAAGCATAGCCCTTTGCCTCATCTCCTGAATACTTTCCTATATATGCCTCTACTGCATGTGTAAATGCATCCATACCAGTATATGCAGTAAGCCTTTGGGACATACTAACTGTTAGCAGCGGATCAAGTACTGCATATTTAGGATAAACATTTGTATCTGCAATAATACTTTTAGCTCCACTCTTTGTATCCTTAATAACTGCGCATGCAGTTGCCTCTGAACCGGTCCCTGCTGTCGTTGGTACTGCAATAAGGAGTGGTATATTTGCATGTACTTTCTGATATCCAAAAAGCTCATCCACTCTTTTTTCCGGTCTTGCCACACCTGCCGCTATTCCTTTTGCGCAATCTATTGCAGAACCGCCTCCTACTGCGAGAATGGCCTGGCATGAATTGCTGTCATAAAGCCACCTTGCTTTTTCTATTCCCGATATATCTGTTTCTGCTCCTATATCTGAAAATATTGTACAGACAAGCTTCTCACCTTCAAGGCTTCTCTTTATATCATTAAACATATCTGTTTTAACTATATGCGGTCCTGTAATTATAAGTATTTTATCAATATTATTTGCCTTAAAAATACCAGCTAATTTTTTTGAACAGCCCTCTCCTGATATAACCTCCTGTACCATATCTAAAAATTTGTCCATAAACATATGCATAGTTTTCTGATAAATCCTGCTAAAACATTTATTAGGGGCCATTTTCAATAATCTCCTTTATACGTTCCGAAATACGCTCAATTTCTTCATTAAACTCTCTTGCTGACATTCTTTTTGCACCTTCTCCTGCTACAATAAGCTGCTCAAGCGCGTCTGATGTAGCAACTGTTACATTATGCTTCTTTCCAATCTCATGAGTTACCTTTTCAATATACATGTCAGCTGTTTCTGCTTCTTTTGTATATACAACATTTATATTATGGTATCTTATTACCTGACCTGGATTTCCCTTTACTTTATATGCATCAAAAACAAGAATAACCTCACACTGCTTAAATCCCTGATAATTACACAATATATCCATAAGCTTGTATCTTGCAGCTTCAAGCCCTACATTTGAAAGCTCATTTAATTCTTCCCACGAAAATATTATATTATACCCATCTACTAGAAGGTACTCCTTTAAAGGAACATATGGCTTACGCTTTTTATATCCCTTATCCTGTGTCTTTTTTGATTTTTCTGTTCCAAACTTCCCTCTCGTTTCACTATTAAGCCTTCTTGATATTTTGCCAAATGTCCTTTCAAATATGGCTTCAAGTTCCTTATCTTCTTCTATTGTACCATTGTAAACAATGTTTCCTTTATTGTTCTTTAAATCAAAGTCTTTTTTTTTACTGTAATCAGTTTCAAAATTATTGTTATCTGGATTGTCTTCTTCGCCATTATACTTTCTTTCTATGTGCATAAACTTTGGCACATCATACCATGGTACATAAAAACCTGAACCATGTGCACAAAATACAGAACCTGCCGGATTTTCCAAATCTTCCTCCGGATTATACCCTGTCTTTTCAATAATCTGCTCCTGCTCATGACATGGCTGATATCCCTTAAAATTTAGTAAAATTCTTCCCTTTCCTGCTGTATATGCACTTACCTCAATAGGATATCCTGCTATTTCGGAAACAGGCGCTTCTCCTGTAAGTATTGATATCTCACCATCCGCTTCAGGATTATTAAAGCTGCCATTCATTCTCTGTATATCCGTCATAGCCCTTCCAATGCAGTCAGCCGGAACTTCAAGCCTGAAATCATAATACGGCTCAAGCAAAACACTTTCTGCCTGCATAAGCCCCTGCCTTATCGCACGATAAACAGCCTGCCTGAAATCACCACCTTCTGTGTGCTTAAGATGCGCTCTTCCTGCAAGTAATGTAATCTTTATGTCTGTAACTGCTGCACCTGTAAGAACTCCTATATGTTCCTTTTCCTCAATATGTGTAATTATAAGACGTTGCCAATTCCTGTCAAGCTCGTCTTCACCACAGCCTGAAACAGCCACAATCCCGCTGTCAGGCTCACCTGGCTCAATCAAAAGATGAACCTCTGCATAATGCTTTAACGGCTCAAAATGTCCAATACCCTCTACTTTGTTTTTAATAGTTTCCTTGTAAACTATGCTGCCACTTCCAAATTCAACCTCTGTATGAAACCTGTCCCATATAATCCTCTTTAGTACAGAAGTCTGAACCTCTCCCATAAGCTGAACATTTATCTCTTGATGCTTTTCATTCCAAACTATATGAAGCTGAGGCTCTTCTTCCTCCAAAAGCTTCATATTAGAAAGAAGCTTATGTATATCTGTTCCTTTTTCCGGAAGCACTGCAAATGTCATAACAGGCTCAAGTACAGGCATACTTACTTCATCTTCATCTCCAAGACACTGTCCTGCATATGTGCCACTAAGTCCGGTAACAGCACAAACCATTCCTGCCTGTACCATGTCAGCTCTTTGGTATTTTGCACCTGAATATATTCTTATCTGCTCAATTTTCTCCCCAGATGAATCTACCATCTCCTTAACACTAATGCTTCCTCCTGTCACCTTCATGTTAGTAAGACGTGTTCCCTGCTCATCCCTTGATATCTTATAAACCTTTGCTTTAAACTTATCACCATATTTTGGTCTGTCAGCATATTTATACACACCGCCCATAAATTTATCAATTCCTTCAAACTTTAATGCAGAACCAAAATAACATGGGAATAATTTTCTACTTTTAATAAGCTCTTTAATCTTGTCATCTTCAACCGTTCCACTTTCCAAGTAAGAATCAAGAAGCTTTTCATCGCACATTGCAACATTTTCATAAAACTCTTCAGATGTATTATCAGAAAAATCAATACAGTCAGTATTAAGCTGCTTTTTTAGCTCTCCTATAAGCTCTTGCCTGTCTTTATCTGTAATATCCATTTTATTTACAAAAATAAAAACAGGAATCTTATATCTTTTAAGCAGATTCCATAGAGTGACTGTATGCCCCTGAACTCCTGCAGCCGCACTTACAACAAGAATAGCACAGTCAAGTACCTGTAAAGTTCTTTCCATTTCTGCTGAAAAATCAACATGTCCTGGTGTATCAAGAAGCGCTATCGTTATATCGTTGTATTCTATTACAGCCTGTTTTGAAAAAATAGTAATGCCTCTTTCTCTCTCCATTTCAAAAGTGTCAAGAAAAGCGTCTTTATGGTCAACACGCCCAAGTTTTTTTATATTTCCTGCAAAATAAAGCATACCTTCTGATAAAGTTGTCTTTCCTGCATCAACATGGGCAAGTATTCCCACAACAAGCCTATTCATATCACTTTCTCCTGTTTCCAATCTTATGTATTATTATATTCCAAGAGCTTTCTTAGCAAGCTTATCTGCCATTTCATTATACTTATCCCCTGAATGACCTTTTACTTTTACAAATTTAACATTTACTTTGTCTTTTATACTATCATAAAAAGCTTTATATGCCTTTGTACCTTCTTTATTCGCCTTCCAGTCTCCCAAACACCATTTTGCAATTCCTTCATAGTCATGATATATAACAATACTGTCAAGCCCTTCATCTACAGCATATTTCATTGCTGCTTGTGCCCCTTTTATCTCACCTGCAACATTGTGCATCTGTGCAAGCTCTCTATCATCAATTTTTTCCGCAAATAATAGTTCCATCCCATCTCGTATTATAACCATGCCATATGAAAATTCGCCATTATAAAAACTGCCATCCACATAAGCATGCACAGCATTTACTACTTCTATATTATCAACACCAGAAAAATAATTCTCTGCCTCTTTTTTAGTCTTAAAACTTTTATATACTGCACCAGAAAAACCATCAACCAGAGCCTTGCACTCTGCCCATGTATTAAATATTCCTGTCTTTCTGCCGCTTTTTACAACATAATACTTTCCCGCCATAATTTTTAATTTTCCTCAATCTCCATCATCAGTTCCATAGTCTGTTCATCAAGCAGGGTACGCAAATTCTTCTGTGTGTCATACAAATCAATTAAATTCTGAACCCTCTTTTGAACTATCTGTGGATAAAACGGCTTAGTTACAAAATCACTTACACCATAATCAAACGCCTTTAATTCCACTTCATAGTATGCTTCAGAAGTTATAATTATAATTGGTATTTCAGACATATAACCATATTCCGTCAAATAATTAAGCACATCAAAACCCGTCTTTTTTGGCATAACGAGATCAAGCAAAATAAGTGATATCCCAAGCTGATGCTTTTCTATTAATTCTATTGCTTCTTCTCCATCACAAGCTTCCATAATCTCATACTTATTTTCAAGATATTTGCGTAAAATATCCCTATTTACCTTTAAATCATCTACTACCAATATCTTTTTATCTTTCATAATTCTTCTCCATTCTTTTTATATCACAACAATTCATTCTATTACACATACTTTTTCACCAGCTCATCATATATCTTTTTCTTTTCCATTAATTCATCATAAACCTCAATAAGCCCCTCATCCTGACTGCTTCGCAAAGGTTCAACAATTCTTACAATAATATCGTTAAGCTCCTCTATACCCATATTCGCAATAAGCCCTTTTATGGTGTGAGCACATTCAAAAGCTCCTTTTATATCATGCGACTTAAGATAGTCACCTAATATATCAAAATTTGAGTCAGAAAGTACACTCAAAAGGCAATCTCTATAGAATTCCTTATCATCAAGAAATCTTTCAAGCGTTGCCTCCATATCACACCCTCTTTGTTCAAGTTCAATTATAAGCTCATCCATTATTAGAATCTCCCATACTTATTTCTTCTATAAAATATCATACAGTTTTGCAACATCAACAGGTTTAGAAAGGCTTCAAACTTTGCAACTCCCTCTTTTCCGTTTACAGCACAGACAACATCCATATCCGCCTTTTCAAGCAGATGCTTTGCAAGCTAGTTCAATAATAGATGGACTTGCTGTAACAAGGGATATTACCTTTACAGCAAAAAAACTCCAAACCTTTTTATATTTTATTCTACTATATTTTTAACAAAAAAGCTATCATAACTTTTAAAAAATAGAACAAAAGAAAAAACTCTAAAATTGGTAATTCAGATGTAACACATCACCAATCTTAGAGTTCATTATACATTTTCATCATTCCTGCAAAGTAAACACAAATAATCTATTAAAAATACTGTCCTGTAGTGACACAAACAATCTATTAAATATTTGTATCCCAGCCGCCTCTGCGGCCACCCATGCCGCCAGGTTCTTTTCCACCGCCCATGCCGCCGGGTTCCTTTCCACCTCCTCGTCCTGCTGCATTTCCTTCCCCATAAATAAGGTCTGACATGGTAATTTCACTTACTGCACTTCCGGCAGTCAATGTATAAGTTTCACCCTTTACCAACTCAGGACAGCTAATATTGACACAGGAATAATTTTTTTCAGCCTTCCATGATAAAATCACATTTCCATTTGAATCAGCCAGAGAAATTTCATCACCGGAAACCCCTTCATCTGTTGAAACAAGCATTGCTCCCTGTGTAGAAGACGAACCAAAGTTTTGTGCCATGCCTGAAGCGCTTGCTGCTGCAAAAATACCACCTGTAATACTTGCTTCACCGTTATAATCAAGTGCTCCATTACCACCATTAGAAGGACCTGAAACATAGGTCTGTCCGCCACTAATAGTTAAATTACCATTAGAATCAACACCATCTCCAGAAGCTGTAATATAAATAGTTCCACCTGAAATCGCAATATATACATCATCTGAAGACGAGAATGAATCTCCACGTTCACCATAACCGCTGCCATCTGCGCCTCCACTTGCATTTAATCCATCATCACTTGACACAAGTGAAATATCACCACCTGAAATGTTAATTGTCTTACCTTCAATTCCCTCATAACATTGTGATATATTTATATTTCCACCTGAAACAGCAACATTAGAATCGGCATGTATGCCATCGTCACCTGATGCAAGTTTATAATTTCCGCTTGTAATAACAATATTACTATTTGAATGTAAAGTATCATCCTCTGAATCAATCTCAAATTCGCCACCATTCAAATATAAGTCACCAGATGCTTTAACACCCTTCATGCTGACTGTATCTGTCTCTTCTTTGGTTGTAGTCTCTTTTGTTATATCCTCTCTCTCTCCCCACTGTTTTGGACTGTGAGCATCTCTTCCTGGTTCATTATTACGTTCACCCTGCATACCACGCATATCCTGCTCTGTCTGTACTTCAGCAGCTTCACAGCCTCCGCCTGATTTAATTTTAAAATTTCCCTTCTCAATCTGTACAAAGTATGCTCCGCTTATTCCGTCACCTTCTGCTGTAATATCAAAAGTTCCATTTGCAATATATACAAATCCTAAACTTTCATCATCTGTGTTTTCTGCATGAATTCCATCCTTTCCAGAAACAATATTACAGCTTCCATCTGCAATAGACACATCATCTTTACCCGAAAGTCCATGACTTTCAGCAGTAATATTATATTCACCACTGGTCAACACAAGACTGTCCTTAGAAACAACACCATGTCCTGCCTCTGCCTTTATTGTCAGACTTCCTTCCCCATTAAGTGTTAAATCCTCTTTAGAATAAATAACAGAATCAATATTATTTTCATCAATGGCATCATATGTGCCACCATTAGAAAGCACATTTTCAGATTTTGCTGCCGTAGTAACAAAAACCTTATCCGCTTTCAGTACATATAAAGCAGCCGAAGTAGAATTAGAAATCTCTGCTCCCTTTAAAACAATCTGCACCTTGTCAGATTTGTCTGCATCTACAACTATCATTCCATTTTGCAATGTACCAGAAACAATATAAGTTCCCTCATCTGTAATAGTAATTGTATTTTTGCTTATCTTTACAGCATTTGAGTCACATGACGCGCTATTCCCATTAAGATTTATAACAGCAGCCGAACTTTCATCATATCCAGTTTCTAAATCTCTATCTGAAAACAAATCAGAAAAAGATACTTTGCTTACTGAACCAGCGGAAACAGCATTATTATTGACATTATCAGAAACATTGTTATTGTTTACTTCTTCATTTTCCTTTCCTGCATTCACATTTTTTACACTACTGCATCCTGTAAAAAGTAAAGCAACTACTAATACAATCGATAAAATACTCTGTTTTAGTTTCATAGGCATTTCCTCCTCAAAATATACTATTTACTAAAGCTCTCCATTTTCTGTTGTCTGTCTTGAAATACTGATTTCCAAATTTCCATTACGACAGCGCAATTTGTCAATAAGTTCTTTCTCTTGCTCAGAATTTTTTAATATCATATTATATGTAAGTTTAAAAAGACTTCCCATATCTGTAGTTTTAACCTGAGTCAATTCATATTCTGATGTATATTCTCTTAACAGCTCATCAAACACATCATTGTAATCTAAATCCTCTGGTATCGTAATATGCAGCGTTTTATATAGTGACATTTTTTTCTTCATACCAAAATCAAGATGATTATACAACATACCTATTGCTCCTAATAAAACTGCAACAAGCAAAGTGTAACCTAAATATCCCATGCCTGCAACAAGTCCCGTTCCCATAGCAAGAAAAATTGCACCAATTTCTTTTGCAGTACCCGGAACTGAACGGAAACGAACAAGACTAAAAGTTCCTGCAACAGCAACTCCCGCTCCAACGTTACCATTTACCATCATTATAACAACACAAACAACAGCCGGAAGAAGTGCAAGCGTTGCCACAAAACTTTTAGTATACCTGGTTTTGTACATATACATAGCTGCTAAAATAACCCCTGCTATCAGAGCTGTTCCAACACAAAGTAAAAAATCAAATACAGAAATAACTGTTGTCATATCTGTATCAAAAATCCCACGAAATAAATTGTTAAACATGTTCATCCCCTCATCTTTCTTAATTTTAAATGCCTTTATTACAACCACAAAATATTAATAAATAGTTTAAACAGCATTTTGAAACTTTAATCTTCCATTTTTAAAATTATCCTGATAAGCCAACCCATATTTTGAAAAAGATGTCTTAAATATCTGCATCTTTGTAAGCTGTCTGCTCATCCAAAGAGGAATAACATTTGGAGCCTTAATTTCCATCAGTGTTTCCCTTTCACCAAGAATAGGTGTTCCGTATATTTCAGATGCAAATGAAAAATCGTCTTCCCGATATAATATATTTTCGTCAAATGTAACTCTAAAATCACTGCCATCAATAGTTTCATATGCTTCACGCTCATAAGAAATAAAAACTTTAGGATAGAGCGGTTTATAGTAATCGCGAAAATATTCTATCTCGTCTGCAATCTGCGAATTAACAGGCAATGGCAGGTTTTTTTGAAAACATTCTCTAGCTTGTGCTTCAGTAACAACAAGCCTTCGTTTATAAACCACCGATTGATACTTCTTTTTAATCTCTACAAAAACATTATCCTCAGCTTTTGCTGCCTTATAACTGCGTATCCGCAATTTTTCCTTATATGCAGGCTTTTCTAAAGAGCGTCTGATTAGACGAAATGTATCTGTGTCAAAATAAACATTACGTATCGTTGAATGTCCATATTTGTCAAGCCGCATATATGGCTTCATTGCTTCTAATATAAATTCTTTCTCCTTCATGGTAAGTAGGTATTTTATCTCATACCGCTTAAATATTTGCTGATAATTCATAATTATACCTCATCTTTCATTGTTTTAAATTTTTTCTCAAAATAAAAGAAGCATTAACTTCTATGTTGATAACATTATAAC
>CAMWXG010000062.1 GCA_947178155.1 uncultured Lachnoclostridium sp. | reverse complement strand
CAGGTGAGGTAGTTAGTGAGTTTGTATTCAGCCATGAGGTATATGGTGAGAACTTCTATGTAGTTAATATCGCTGTCTGCCGTTTAAGCAATTCATATGATATAATACCGGTTATGGTGTCAGAGCGTCTTATGGATGTTAAAGAGGATTACAAGGGCTGTATCCTTCAGGCAGTAGGGCAGTTTCGCTCATACAATAGGCATGAGGAAACAAGAAACAGGCTTGTATTATCAGTATTTGCAAGAGAGGTAGAGCTTATAAGCGAAGATGAGGCAGAGCAGAATCCCAATCATATATTCCTTGATGGATATGTATGCAAAAGGCCTGTATACAGAAAGACGCCGCTTGGACGCGAAATTGCAGATGTACTTTTAGCAGTAAACAGACCATATGGCAAATCAGACTATATTCCATGTATATGCTGGGGCAGAAATGCAAGATTTGCAGACCAGTTTGAGGTAGGAGCACATATTCAGCTTTGGGGCAGAATACAGAGCAGGGAATATCAAAAAAAGGTATCAGAAGAAATGTATGAAAAACGAGTAGCATATGAAGTATCAGTAAGCAAATTGGAATATATCGCAGAAGAGTCAGATATTTAGATAAAAAATAGTGGATTTTTATAGACAGATGTGATAGAATGGCTAGAGTTGGCAATATAATATTTGCCGGCTGGCCATTTTCTTTTAAAATCAGAATGTTTTATTGCTGTCAACATAAATTGGACAGGAATAATACTTTTCTTTGGTTATACGGAGGAATATGAAATAGATGGATAAGAAAGTAGTTCAGGTGTATTATGGTACGGGAAAAGGCAAGACATCTGCTGCTGTTGGACAGTGCATAAGAGCGGCAAGTCAAGGGCTTTCAGTTATTATTATTCAGTTTCTTAAAGGAAAAGATGCAGAAGAGTTTAATTTTCTAGGTAAACTTGAGCCTGAAATAAAGCTGTTTAGGTTTGAGAAAACAGACAAATCATATGATTCGCTTCCTGCATCACAGCAGAAAGAAGAAAAACAAAATATTATTAATGGTTTTAATTTTGCAAAAAAGGTAATAGATACAGGTGAATGTGATGTACTTGTGCTTGATGAAGTTTTAGGTCTGCTGGATTTGGACATTATCACGACAGATGATATTATTCATTTGATAAATCTTCGCGATGATTACTGCCGAATAGTACTTACAGGAAGAAACCTTCCGGAAAAGCTTGTACCATATGTAAATGTAATATCAAAGATTGAACTTGAAAAAGATACTATAGGCTAGAACATGTTTTAAACATACTATAGTGACTTTTTTTAAAAATTGCCATATAATGAATTATAATAGTTATTTCGCTGTACTTGCGTTCAATATTTATTATATAATATACATATAAGATTTAGGAGGAGATATCAATGGCTATATTTACAGGAGCAGGAGTTGCATTAATAACACCTATGCATGAAGATGGTTCTATCAATTATGATGCGATGGAGCGCATCATAAACTTTCAGATTGAGAATGGTACAGATGCGATAATTGTCTGTGGAACTACAGGAGAGGCTTCTACAATGACACATGATGAGCATATTGAAACTATTAAAACATGTGTTGATATTACAAAAAAGCGTGTGCCTGTTATTGCAGGCACAGGCTCTAACTGTACTGAAACAGCAGTCTTTTTATCAAAAGAGGCTAAAAATGCAGGAGCAGATGGTCTTCTTGTTGTATCGCCATATTATAATAAGGCAACACAGGCAGGACTTAAAAAGCATTTCACAACAGTTGCTAAAAGTACAGATCTTCCTATGATACTGTATAATATTCAGGGGAGAACAGGTGTAAATATAAATCCTGAAACTATGGTACAACTTGCAAAAGAAGTAGATACCATCGTAGCTGTTAAAGAAGCATCAGGAGATATCTCACAGGTTGCGCAGATACTTGCATTAGCGGAAGGTAATTTGGATGTATATTCAGGAAATGACGACCAGACAGTACCTATTGTGGCACTTGGAGGAAAAGGAGTTATATCCGTTTTTTCACATGTTGCACCAAGACAGATGCATGATATAGTTATAAAGTTTATGGAAGGTGACATAAAGGGAAGTACAGAGATTTTCTTTAAATATCTGCCTGTTATGAAAGCTTTATTCCGTGAAGTAAATCCTATACCGGTAAAAGCTGCTATGAATATGATGGGATTTAATGCAGGTTCGCTTCGCATGCCTCTTACTGAAATGGAAGATGCTAATAAAGAAATATTAAAGAAAGCGATGCAGGAAGCAGGAATTATTGATTAGAGTACTGATTGCTGGTCTGCTTTACCGATAGCACAGGCGTAAAAAACTTAGGCGTAGCCCGCTACGCCTAAGTTTTTACACATGCATTCTCAAAAAAGCATCCTCACCAAAAGATAAGGTTGGAACGGATGAATCAGCATGGTGGTGATGAAATGGTTTGGTAATAACATGCTGCAAAAAGCAATTTGCAAACATACTCTGGATTATACATTAGGAACATAAAAGCTAATTGTGAAAAATACATTTGGAATTAGCATGAATATATAGAAAGAAGAGGTATAACTAATGACGAAAATTATTATAGTTGGATGCAATGGACGTATGGGAAGAATGATTACTGAACTTTTAATGGATGATAGTTTAGATGCTGTTGCAGTAGCAGGTGTTGATATTCTTAATAACAGGGATACGTTTTATCCGGTTTTTACGGATATTACGGATTGTGATATAGATGCAGATGTAATCATTGATGTTTCATCTGCTAATGGTGTTGAGAAAAGATTGGATTATGCAGTGGACAAGCAGCTTCCTGTTGTACTTTGTTCAACAGGTCTTTCAGATGAACAGCTTAAATATGTGACAGAGGCAAGTCATAAAGTTGCAGTTCTTAAATCTGCAAATATGTCGCTTGGTATCAATCTGCTTATGAAACTTGTAAAAGAAGCAGCAGCAAAGCTTGCAGACAATGGTTTTGATATCGAAATTGTGGAAAAACACCATAATCAAAAACTTGATGCGCCATCGGGTACAGCCCTTGCCCTTGCAGATTCAGTAAATGAAGCAACAGGCGATAGATATGAATATGTGTTTGACCGTTCAAAAGTAAGACAAAAAAGAGATAAAAAAGAGCTTGGAATTTCAGCAGTGCGCGGAGGTACGATTGTAGGCGACCATGATGTAATATTTGCGGGTACAGACGAAGTTATTACGCTTTCACATATGGCATATTCAAGAGCAGTATTTGCAAACGGAGCTATTACAGCTGCTAGGTTTTTAAATGGAAAGGGTGCTGGTTATTATGACATGGCAGATGTGTTAATGTAATGAAAATTACTACAGTAATAGATATAGTAATAGGTGTTGTGCTTATTTCTGCAACAATAAGTGGATTTATTCAAGGCATTGTAATGAAAGCGGCACAGCTTATAGCTCTTATAGTATCGTGTATTATAGCATATTTAGCTGCTAATATATTATCGGATACGTTTTCTGAATTTATTTATGATAAGTTAAATACAGCTCTAGATGAGAATGATGTAATTATTGATGCTGCTTTTGGCACAATGTCGGAATTGGCAGGCAGGCTCTCATATTTGCTTATATATGTTTCAGCTTTTCTTATAGTATATATATTGTCATGTTTTTTGCTAAGGTCATTAAAAATATTAGACCATCTGCCTGTATTTGATAAGCTTGATCATATATGTGGCGCAGCAGCAGGATTTCTTCTTGACTTTATACTAATATGTATTATCTGCAGTATGATTTTTAAAACAGTTCCACAGGGTATACTTGACAGTATAGGGCTTACAAAAAATGCAATAGAAAGTTCACTTTTGCTTTCGGTATTTGCAGAGAATTAGAACATGACAATAGATTGTTGTAATAAATTTCCAAATACGCTCTAATAATACAGAGGTTAATATGAATAAAATTAATTACCAGCTTGGTCTTGACAGAATTATTGAAAATATTATTGAAGAAGGAAGTACTCCTAGTCTTTTAATGCACTGCTGCTGTGCGCCATGCAGTAGTTATTGTCTTAGTTATCTCTCAGATTATTTTAATATAACAGTCTTTTATTATAATCCAAATATTTCTCCAAAGGAGGAATATTACAAACGTGCAGGAGAGGTAGAAAGACTTATTGGTCAGATTCCTCTTACAAATAAAGTAAACTTTGAAGCAGGAGATTATGAGCCAGAGAAATTTAAAGAAATTTCAAATGGGCTTGAAGATGCACCAGAAGGCGGAGAGCGTTGTTTTAAATGCTATGAATTAAGGCAGAGGGCTGCCGCAGACTATGCATTAAAACATGGTTTTGACTATTTTACTACAACACTTTCAATAAGTCCCCACAAAAATGCACAAAAGTTAAACGAAATAGGCATAAAGCTTGAAAAAGAATACAATATAAAATATTTGGTATCTGATTTTAAGAAAAAAGGTGGATACCAACAGTCAATTAAACTATCAAAGGAATATAATCTATATCGTCAGAACTATTGTGGCTGTGTGTATAGCCAAAAAAGAGATATATAAAAAACGTTCTGCAAGGATGGACACTCGCAAGAAGACAAAGATGCCGTTGGTCACATAAGACACGGGATTTTGTAATAGAAACACATTGCCACTGTTAAAAGCTCTGTTACTTATAGTAACAATGTGTTTGAAAATGGAGGATATATGTCTGAAATTTGGGATATCTATGATGAAAATGCCAATTTAACAGGTCGTACTATGAAGAGGGGAATCCCCAAACCGGGTGATTATATGCTTTGTGTACATATATATTTGTACAGGCCCGATGGAATGTTTCTGCTTCAGAAACGTTCTATGAATAAGCAGTCACATCCTGGCGAATGGGACGTGACTGGTGGTGCTGTTCTTTCTGGTGAGAAAAGTATTGAAGGGGCAATAAGAGAGACATATGAAGAAATCGGAATACTGCTGGACGAATCTGAACTTTTTTGTACAAAACGAATTAAGAGGAAGAGCAATTTTGTCGACATTTATTTTGCAAAAAAGCAGTTTGAAATAGCTGATTGTGTTATTCAAAAAGAAGAAGTTGAAGAAGTAAGATTTGTTGATGGTATAGAACTTATCCATCTTGCAATAAATTCAAGACATCGTGACCGTGAGTATATAGATGTGATTAGTATGCAGATAGATAAGATTTTAAATTAAAAATTTTCCCTGAAAATTATAGCAAAAAATTGGTTACTTTTCACACACGCTCTAGTGTTCAATCCAGCCAGTAATTGTACCTTCAGTGCCTGATATTTTGTCAGCCTGCAAGGCGGAGAAAGGAGGCGATGTGGTGGCATCGTTGACTGGCGACAACATAGCAGATGACAAAATACAAGGTGCTGAAAATTCAATTACTGGCGGATGGAGCACTAGTATCGAAGTGAACAATAATACAGTGACAAAAATTGTTAAAAATATATAAAAAATATACTTGAGTATGAGTAACTTTTGTGTTATTATATAATAGTAGTCAGGAAAATGTGATTTTTTTTGGCTATTATGTATGATTGCGCAGGTGTAGTACAGTGGTTAGTATACCAGTTTCCCAAACTGGTGATGCGGGTTCGATTCCCGTCATCTGCTTGTATAAAGGTGATATCCCTTCGTATATACAAAGACTAGTGCGGGGGGGGTATTTTTCGTTTTCTCTTTTGCAGGGAACAGAAAGGGATATTTTTAAATGTATAAAAGACTTGAAACATTTCCTTTAAATAGGATAAAAATAAATGATGTATTTTGGAATCGGTATATTCATTTAGTAAAAGATGTATTGTTGCCATATCAGTGGGATATATTAAATGACCGTTTAGAGGGAGTAGAAACAAGTCATTGTATTCAGAATTTTAAGGTTGCTGCGAAAGAAGCAGAAGGCAATTTTTATGGTGCAGTATTTCAGGATACAGATGTTGCCAAATGGCTGGAGGCTGTCGCTTATACATTGGAAACAAAGCCAGATAAGGAGCTTGAAGCTTTAGCAGATGAAGTTATTGAATTAATTGGGCGGGCACAGTGTGAAGATGGATATTTGAATACGTATTTTACAATTAAAGCTCCAAAACTTCGTTGGACAAATCTTAAAGAAGGACATGAATTATATACGGCGGGGCACATGATAGAAGCTGCTGTTGCTTATTATCATGCAACAGGTAAATGTAAGTTTTTGGATATTGTTACGAAGTTTGCAGATTTAATATGTGATGTATTTGGAGAAGAAAAAGATAAATGTTATGGATATCCGGGACATCAGGAGATAGAGCTTGCGTTGGTGCGTCTTTATCATGTGACAGGAAAAAAGCGTTATATTGATCTTGCAAAACATTTTATTGACAGCCGCGGCGTTGGTGAGAATTATTTTTTAGAGGAGAGTAAAAATCCTTTATATAAGCAGATTTTTCCAGAGTTTGGAAGATATGATACAAAGTATTCGCAGTCGCATCTGCCTGTGAGAGAGCAGACAACAGCAGAGGGACATGCGGTAAGGGCTGTATATATGTATTGTGCAATGGCTGACCTTGCATGGCTTTATGAAGATGAAGGGCTCTTAGATACTTGTAAGAGATTATGGGAAGATATGGTAAAACGCAGAATGTATATAACAGGAAGCATTGGTTCTTCAGGTATATTGGAGCGTTTTACAACAGATTATGATTTGCCTAACAACTGCAACTACTCAGAAACTTGTGCATCAATAGGGCTTGCGCTTTTTGGAAGGCGTATGGCACAGATTACCAGAGACGCTTCATATATGGATGTTGTTGAGCTTGCTCTTTATAATACAGTTTTATCAGGAATTTCTCTTGATGGAAAGAGTTTCTTTTATGTAAATCCACTGGAAGTATGGCCTGCAAATTGTATGGATTATACATCAAAAGAGCATGTAAAACCTGTAAGACAGCCATGGTTTGGAGTAGCATGCTGTCCACCTAATATTGCAAGGACTCTTGCATCTATAGGACATTATATTTATTTTACAGATAAAGAAACTTTATATGTTAATTTGTATATTTCTAATAAAATATCTATTGATGGTGAAGGAGAGCAAAGTGGATTTTCACTTGACATAAAGAGTGATATAGCAGGCAGCGGTCACGTAAAAGTATATTATAGTAAAGCGGCAGAGCAGTCAGGAATCAGGCGTATAGCATTTAGAATTCCGGAATATGTTCATAATTATACGATAACAATAGGGCATGAGAATAGGATATTATCGGGATATACAATAGAAAAGGGATATTTGTATATAGATGTTACAGAAGCCTGTGAAGGAATTATTAATATTAATTTTGAAATACCTGCAAAATTTGTTCGGGCAAATCCTAATGTAAGAGAAGATATTGGAAAAGTAGCCTTAGTAAAAGGACCACTTGTATACTGTCTTGAAGAAATTGATAATGGGGATAATTTAGCTTCTGTGTTTGTTGATACAAGTAAAAATCCAGAAGAAATATATGATTTTCAAGCAAAAAGTTATGAAAATTTCGGCTATAATAAAGAAAGTTTTTATAAAGAATTTTTAGGAGGAGCTGTGCCGCTGCGTTTGGCAGGGAAACGGCTTATCAGTAAAGGTTTTGAGGATGGTTCTTTATATTCAGAAAGTATTAATAGTTTTGAAGATACAGATATTATAGCAGTGCCTTATCATTGTTGGAATAACAGAAAAGCAGGTGAAATGACAGTCTGGATTAAAGAATTGATGCAATATTAATGTGTCTTACAGAGTATGATTTTTTTACTTCTTTTGTAAAAAATCACTCTTTAAGAGAAATCTTAAAAAATTTTTTATAATAAAATCTTTATTTAGTAATATGTAATTATAAAAGTTTTTTTAAGGTTATATAAAAAAGAAGGAGGAGAAGTTATGAAGAAAAAATTGTTAACAGCGCTTCTTTGTGTTGCGATGGCTGCTTTTTCATTAGTCGGCTGTGGTTCAGACGGCGGAGATGACAGCAGCAGCGGAGGAAGCAAAGGACCAGGCTCTGCCGGAACAAATTCAATGGAGGTAGAGGGTGATGCGACTGAAATTCAGGTATGGACATTTATAGAGCTTCATCAGCAGTTCTATACAGATATGGCTGAGAAGTGGAATGAGGAGAATCCTGATAAGAAGGTAAAATTGGTACTTAGCAATATGTCATATGATGATATGCACAACAAGCTGTCTTTAGCACTTGAATCAGGTGAAGGAGCACCTGATGTAGTTGATATAGAGCTTGGTAAGTTCCCTGCATTTATGACAGGTAAAATTGGACTTAAAGATTTAACAAGTGCTATTTCTCCATACAAAGATAAGGTTATTGAATCAAGACTTTCTATTTATGGTAAAGATGGTGCTTATTATGGTTTCCCAACCCATGTAGGAGCTACAGTTGCTTTCTATAACACAGAGGAACTTGAAAAGGCTGATGTAGACTATACTGCAATTAAGACATGGGATGATTTTAAAGAAGCTGGTGTAAAGTATAACAAGGCAACTGGAAAATACTTTGCATGTGTTGAAACAACAGCACAGTGGATGATAAACCTTATGCTTACACAAAAAGGTGGAGATTATCTTGATGAAAGTGGCAATATCAATATTACAAATGATACTATGGTAGAAGTTCTTGAATATATTAAAGGACTTCAGGATACAGGTGCATTTGCTCCGGTTCCGGGAGGACAGCCTGATAATGAAGAGGCTTATCCATCATACAATAATGGTGATTATGCAGTTCAGATTATGCCATTCTGGCAGACATCAAGATTTACAAGTTATATGACTGACTTAAGTGGTAAGGTTGCTATTGCTCCTACTCCTGTATGGAAAGAAGGAGATGCTATTAAGTCAATCGGTGGCGGCGGAACAGGTACAGCTGTAGTTGAAAGTTCTGAAAATGCAGATTTAGCAGCAGAAGTATTTGCTTATATCAAACTGTCAGAAGAAGCAAATAAAGAAGTTTGGAATGTATTAGGATTTGATCCTGTTAATACTGAGGTATGGACAGATAAAGATCTTACAGAGAATCCTGATAACCAATTCGTAAAATTCTTTAATACAAAGCCATTTGATACATTGCTTGAAATTCAGGATGGAATATATGCACTTGAATCACTTACAAGTGAAAAATTCCCTTCTATTAATAATGAATTCTGTAATGTAACTTTGAATAATATTTTTGAAGAAGGAATGGATGTAAAAGAAGCACTTCAACAGTCTGAAGATACTCTTAAGAATGAATTTGGAGAATAGTAACCCTGAAAGTGCGTAGTTGTAAAAGTTGGGGCTGCAGGTGCAAAGCCTTGCAGCCCTTTTGATTTATCAAAAGCACTTTATATGCTAAAATGCTACGAAGTGCAAAGATATAAGAAGAGAGGGTGAAAATATGAAAAGTAAGAAAAATATTTTATATTCCCAAAAAATAGCACCATATGTATTTGTTTTTCCATTTGTGATAACGGTTCTTCTTTTCTGGATATTTCCTATTATAAATGGTGTTTTGTTAAGCTTTCAGGATGTTTTAAAGGATGAGTGGGTTGCACTTGACAATTATAAAAGACTTTTATCAGACAAGATTTTTTTGAAAGCTGTATACAACAGTACAAAATATATGATTGGAACGCTTATACTTTTGATTCCATTTCCAATGTTTTTTGCATCACTTCTTAACAGTAAACTTATGAAGAAACCTGGGCTCTTTAAGTCTATATATTTTATTCCTGCATTAACATCTGTTGTAGTAGCAGGTACAATATTCCGTTTAATGTTTGGTGAGATGGAGACTTCACTTGCCAATCAGGTTATAGGTATTTTTGGATTTGGACCAATCAAATGGCTTAAAAAAGAGTGGACCGGATATTTTGCGTTACTTTTGATTGCATGCTGGAGATGGACTGGTGTAAATATTTTGTATTTCCTTGCAGGAATTCAAAGTATTTCTACAGATATTTATGAGGCATCTGCTATTGATGGGGCAAGTAAGTGGCAGCAATTTACAAAGATAACTTTCCCGCTGGTAAAACCTACTACTGTATATGTATTGACTATTAGTATTTATGCAGGTCTTTCAATGTTTACAGAAAGCTATATGCTGTGGAAGGGAAATAACTCCCCTCAGAATATAGGTCTTACTATTGTAGGCTATTTATACAGACAGGGAATTGAAAGACGTGCAATGGGTTATGCATGTGCTGTAGGTTTAATATTACTTATTATCGTCATGATTGTAAACCTTATACAGTTGAAGGTAACCGGAACATTTGATAAGGAGGAGAGATAGTATGAAAGGACAAAAAAATAAAGACAGACTTGCTACTGTCATGATGCTCATTTTGTTCATTATTCTGGCTATCCTGATTATCATTCCTATCTACACCATCTTTTTGGCAAGCTTTAAGCCAGGTGGAGATTTACTTCAATATGGTTTGAATTTGAAAATTGACTTTAGCAGAATGAGCTTTGACAATTATGTATTGCTTTTTGCAGGTAAACATGAATACTGGAGATGGTTTTTTAACAGTATTATTTTAACAGTAATTACCGTTGTTCTCACATTGATAATAAGTGCATTTGTTGGATATGGTTTTGCTGCTTATGATTTTAAAGGAAAAAATGTATTATTTATAGTTGTATTAATTATTCTTTCCATTCCTCTTGAGGTAGTTATGCTTCCACTTTATAAGCAGATGTCTACATGGAAGTTAATGGATAGTTATGTAGCAGTTGTTTTGCCTTTCCTGGCACATGCATCAACAATATTCTTTTTTAGGCAGTATTTGCTTGGACTGCCAAAATCTTTAATAGAGGCAGGAAGAATAGATGGTGCGACTGAATATGGAATATTTGTCAGACTGATTATACCAATTATGAAGCCGGCATTTGCAGCAATGGCTATATTAAATGGTATGAACGCATGGAACAATTACCTTTGGCCGTTGCTTGTTATACGTTCTTCAGATAAATACACATTAACACTTGGACTTAATACATTAATTAATCCATATGGTGACAATTATAGTCTTTTGGTAGTTGGTTCATTCTTCTCTATTATACCAATTTTTATTCTTTTTGTTTGTTTTCAGCAATACTTTATTGAGGGTATGACTGCAGGAGCTGTAAAAGAATAGTAATAGAAAAGAAGTGGTGAAAAATGAATTTTTTTGTAATTGATAGTCCATTTATGCGGTTTATGGGCAAGGTTGGAGATATTTTAATATTAAATATGCTGTTTGTAATAACATCACTGCCTATTGTAACAATAGGTACGGCACTTAGTGCTCTTTATACAGTAACATTAAAAATTGCCCGTGGTGATGAACCATCAGTAATAAAAGAATACTTCAAAGCATATCGTGGAAATTTTAAGACAGCAACAATTTGTTGGCTTATAATGGCGTTATCAGGTGTATTTATTATGACTGATTTTTACTTAATAGGATTATTGGATAAAAGCAGTGTATATACAGTATTCAGATTGCTGCTTGCAGTGATTCTTGGAATATGGATGTTGTTATTTCTATATCTGTTTCCATATATTGCAAGGTTTGAAAATACATGTTTTAATTCCTTAAAAAATGCATTATTTTTAAGCGTGGCACACATACCACTAACAATATTTATGCTTGTAATGAGTATTGGAGTGCTTGTATTAACTTTATTTTCATCACGCTCATTTACAATCAGCCTGATTATGTGGATATTTTTTGGATTTGCTTTTTTGGCATATATATATTCATTATTTCTTAGCAGAATTTTTGCAAAATATGAGTAGGTTCGCAAGGCAGCTTGCTACAATAGAAACTCTAAAATTGGCGATGTGATTTATACACATCGCCAATTTTAGAGTTTATCTACACATTTACAGTCTACAAACAACAAATGATAATTTTATGCCCTAATATCAAATGAGAATCTCTTCATATCTGAAGTAGCAGATGTATTAACTTTTGTATTGATAAATTCATCTACGGTACTTGTACTTGTGTCTGCCTGTTCAACTTTAACCTGACATGAATATCCCTGATTGTTTAACGCGCTTTTTAATAAATCTGAATTAGTTTTTATAAGGTCTATTGATTTTTGATCATTAAGCATAAAACGTGTATTTACATCACTTTTATTTTTATCAATATATATGTCTACATCACCTAAATGGTCAAGAGTCAGATGCAGGAGTACATGTGCCTTGTCAGGATTTTTCTTTAATTTTTCCTTCTGTGTATACACATATAAATCAGCATTTGTATCTTGATTATGAAGTTTAAGCGGCATTTGCATATATGAAAATGTCTCACTTAATGTTTTCATAAATTCTATGCTGCTTTCCATGTCATGTGCTGCATGCTGCATATTTTCGGAGTCTTCGCCTGAGAGTGCTGTCTGTATAAGTCCTTCAAATTGTTTTAATTGTGAATTCATTTTATTATAAAATGAACTTAGCTGTTCATTTTTGCCAAGCTGTTCAGGTGTCATAGTCCATGAAGACTGTAAAAATCTGTTAAAAATATGCTCAAATTCAGGTGACTGTAAGAGTTGCTGTACACTGTTTGCATCTGAAAGAGGAATAATATTTTTAATCACACTTACTACTTCTTTAGCAGATGCCTCTCCTGATGCAATTTTATTAAGCAGTGATTTACTTATTGGCATATTTGACAGTTTATTTATAAGCTGATTTCTTTCGTTTTGGGTAAGGAAACTTCCAAGATAATCATGCTCTCTTGCTGATTTGCTGTACATTTCAGATATTGTATCAATAATAGTATTAGTATTTTCAGGTTTCGCATCGCGGTTTCCTGACTGCTGTAAAAGACTTAATGTATTATTAATATTGTTAATTGAATTTCTGGCAGTTTCTGTAATATTGTGCAGAAATTTTCCGGCAAATCCCAGTTTTCCTTCATTTTGTCCTGCCTGAGCCTCCTGTTTAGCTGCATTGGCATTATCAGCAGCATCTTTTTCCATATTTTCTGTTTCTGTAATAGCTTCTGCATCAATCACAGGTATATTTTTAAAACTATCTGTTACTTCCTGCCTAAGAGTTTCAGAATCTGTTGCTGCCTCAAGTGTAGAGCTGATTAGCATAAGCTTATTCTGAAGATCGCTTTGAGTCATTCCTTCTGGCAAGTTTAAAGTATTTGAATTTATGGCATCTCTTATCAAAGTAAGTGCATCATGGAGCGATAGTGTACCATTTCTAAGCTGTGCCAGAGTATCATCTGTAAGCGGAGTATTTGAAAGCAAGTCCATAAGTTCTTTCATCTGGTCTGCAGAAAGCTGTGAAATGAGTGGCACACTGTCTGATGACTGACCAATATCACCATAAAGTGATATTGCCAAAAGCTTTTCACCAAATGCAGCTACCGAATCAGCAGGACCATTTCCAGCAAGTGCACTTAACAAAGCAGGAATATTTTGCGAAAACTCATTAAGCTGTCCAAGAAGCTGATAAGTGCCGTTTCTATAGTTACTGAACTGTTGTACACTGTCGGAGTCTATTTTCATCATAAGACGATTCATAAGAGCAAGTGTATTCATATCATCAGTATGATAATCATATGACTGCTGCATAAGGTTTTGTATAGATTCTTTTGTAATAGGAAGCATATTGTCCATAAGAGCCTTAACTGTATTTTGATTATGTTCAGTAGTCGGAAGACCTGCTTCATCAAGAGCCTTATTAATAAGAGTAATTTCGTTCTGTGTATAGCTGCCCTTCATAGCTTCAAGCAAAATATTACCTGCGGAAATAGAACTTAACTTAAACGCAGCAGTTTGACCTATTGAAAGCATTGAGCTGTCTGCAATACTTGCTTTTAAAATAGTATTATTCTCAAGAGTTACAGTTATATTATTGCCACGCAAATCAGAAATTTCCCCACGTACAATATCACCTTCTGTAAGCCTTCCGGGACTTCTTACAACTCCAAAATCACTTGAACGTCCAATATTTTTTGCAGCCGCCTGCGCCTGTGTTCCAGATGTAGCATTTTTCTGTGCATTGCGCGCGGTCTGTGCCTGTGCTTGTCTGGAAGCCTGTCTGCTTCCAGCACCGCTTGTATTTAAAGGGTTAATTTTAGGATTCTCCATAAACTGTCCTCACCTTCATATTTATGAGTATACTACTATATATGTATCGTCATAAATGTAAAGTTGGAATATAGTAAAATAAATATTATTTAGTGTTAATTTGATTGGGAATGGATTAAGTTAATACTGATAATGTATTTTTAATACAATATTAGTATTATATATATTGACAATTCAAAATAAAAAGTGTATTATTTATAATGTAATCAAATTTTATGAAGCAAAATACTTTTAATTGTGGCTAAAAATTAATGCTTTATGCAGATATAATTGTAGAAATGCGGTGGTATTAGTGTAAAGATATCATTAATTATCAGAAATTAAAAACAGTTGTTTTTTGGTAATTATAAAGATAAACACCACTTTACAACATTATCCATAATAACCAAATGAGAAAAGTGCTGATTTTATAGCCTTTATCAAAGCGTTTGATTTTATTGTAGTTTCGACATTTTTCACAAAAGAAGCAAAAATTACTTGTTGATTTATCTGCTGGCTTAATGCTAAGCGAAACTCTTGTGCACTGCTGTCCTTGTATTGAGAAAATGTTTCATCTTTGTATGGTAATATTTTCATTGCGCAATACGAAATATTAATCAGATTGACCAATGTTTCGATACCCTTTTTGCTGCGTATCATGTATGCACTCAGCGACAAGAAGTTTTTCTGTTCATAGTAGCTTACTTCTATATTCCAGCGAAATGAGTATACAAATAAAGGAACATATTGCATCCATTCACGGCAGGTCTGCCTCTTTTTCCGGTTGGAGCCTGTGGAAGATCATAGATGGCAGAATCATATCTGGCATTGCAGATAATGTCTAAATTTTTATATTTATCTGCAAGGCAGACAAGAGGTGCTTTTGCATACCAGCTGTCAAAAAGAAGTAATACCTGATGTTTCTGTGCTAATTCAGGCATAATGGTACATATCATATCAGCAGCAAGTTCCAGCTTTGAAACTTCTTTTGTCCACATACAGTATCCAAGAGGAACAGACTGATAGATAATACGGTTCTTTTTCCATACAGGAACACATAACATAAGACTTACAAAACAGTGCCCATTGAGATAATTTGAACCATTATGTGAAGCATGGTCGAAGAGTTTTGAAACACATTCAAATTTCTGACCAAATTTGGCAATCATCGTATCATCAATGCACAGAAATACTGGTTCATTGCGTAAATTTTCTGGAATAATCTGTAATGCCATACGTGTGGTTACATTCATAAATCTGCAGCA
>CAMWXG010000061.1 GCA_947178155.1 uncultured Lachnoclostridium sp. | reverse complement strand
ATTTACAAGTTGATAGATTGTTTTTTAAGTCATATGGCAAGATTTTTGAATATATAAAAAATGAATTAAATAAAAATTTAACAATAAAAAAAATTATTATTTCTCTTGTAATTACATTATTCAATCTGCTAAATACTTTAATGTGCCCGGGAAATTCACTCCGTAAAATAAAAAGTGCTACAAAAGATTTTCCAACATTTTTTGAAACTTCATTTTTAGACAAATTAAGAATATGTATTGCATCAACTATAGAACATTTTACATCAATACCAGATGCTATTTTTATTACAATGTCAATATTAACAGGTGTACTTTGTTATCAAAAAGTTAAAGGAATTAAACGATATATTGCTCTAATTCCTAGTGGAATTTGTATAGGTTTGACAACATATTTTTTTATTACCAGAATAATTAAACAACATATAACTAGCTATCTGCGACCAGATACAAATGCCTATGCAGGTAGCACAGAATATGTAATGCAATATGTGATGATGATTCTAGGAATAATTTATTTAATTGTGATGTTATGGTCACTAATATATTGTTGTACTGGAATAAAGGAATACTATTTAGTAATTGGCACATACTGTATAGGTATTTTGAGTAGATTTGTACTCCTGTTATCACCAACAATGATTGCTTCCGGAACTAGAGTATATTTTTATTTCTATATGGCAATGATAGCATGTATTGGACAGCTTATGGGTAAAGTAAACAATAAAATAATAAAAAAATTTTTATTATTTATTTTAATATCAGGAGTTGTAATGAATTTACTTACAATTGCTATAAAGGGACATTAAAAACAAATGAAATGCTTAAAAATAGTAAAATTATATAAGTTACTGTTCACTGTAACCAGTAATAGCAGCCACTACATAAATACTTGCTTTTTTTATACATACATGCTATGATTTTAGCATAAATTTATCAACTTTGTGCCGTCAGCTAAAGGCGATGGAATTGGAGATTCTTATGAAAGATAGTTTTTTGAAAGCTGCCGCTATTACTCCTGATATCAGGGTAGGCGATACAGAATATAATACAAATAATATTATTAAGAAAATGAAAGAAGCAGATAGTAAAGATGTTAAACTCGCTGTTTTTCCTGAATTGTGTATTACAGGATACACTTGCAGCGATTTATTTTTACAAGATATTCTGCTAAAAGGTGCCCTATCAGGACTTGCTAAAATCTGTGAAGCAAGTAAAAATATTGACATGTTTACAATTGTAGGACTTCCATTTATGCACTGCGGACGGCTCTATAATACTGCTGCAGCAATTCACAAAGGAGAACTTTTAGGGCTTGTTCCAAAACAACATATTCCAAATTATTCAGAATTTTATGAGGCAAGACATTTTGTATGTGCCTCTGATAGTGAAGCAGCTCTTATAGATATCAATGAACTTGGAGAAGAATTTCAAGATTATGAAGATTGTGTAGATTTTAATTCAAAAATACTTTTTCAAGCTGAAAATATGCCTGAACTTATAATCGGTATAGAAATATGCGAAGATTTGTGGATGCCCATCCCTCCTTCAAGTAATCATGCTATGGCATCCGCAACTGTTATTGCCAATCTGTCAGCAAGTGATGAGACCACAGGCAAAGATATTTACCGCAAAGAACTTGTAAGAAATCAATCAGCACGTCTAATATGTGGATATATTTATGCTGATGCCGGAGAGGGAGAATCTTCAACTGACCTTGTATTTTCAGGTCATAATATAATATCTGAAAATGGAACAATCCTTACGGAATCAGAGCGTTTCTCGAATCAAATGATTATAAGTGAAATTGACCTAGGAAAGCTTATAAGCGAAAGACGCAGAATAAATACTTTTAAAATTACACCTCCTGAAAATTTAGACTATGTACTTGTAAATTTTAGCTTTGATAAAGTTCATAAAACTAAACTTACACGTAAATATTCACTTACTCCATTTGTACCAGACAATAAAGATGACCGTGACCGTCGCTGCAATGAAATATTAAATATTCAGGCTATGGGACTTAAAAAACGCCTTGACCATACAAACTGTAAAAATGCTGTAATAGGAATTTCCGGAGGTCTTGATTCCACGCTTGCCCTTCTTGTAACTGCAAAAGCATTTGATATGCTTGGCATAGACAGAAGTGGAATTACTGCTGTCACTATGCCATGTTTTGGTACTACCGACAGAACCTATCAAAATGCATGTACACTTACACAAAAACTTGGTGCAACACTCAAAGAAGTACCAATCCATGAAGCTGTCAACCTGCATTTTCGTGATATAGGTCACGACAGTTCTGTACATGATGTAACATATGAAAACTCACAGGCAAGACAGCGCACCCTTATACTTATGGATATTGCCAATCAGTCAGGAGGCATGGTTATTGGTACTGGTGATATGTCAGAACTTGCCTTGGGCTGGGCGACTTACAACGGCGATCACATGTCAATGTATGGTGTAAACTGTTCTGTACCAAAAACACTTGTAAGATACCTTGTGCTTTATTATGCAGAAACTACTTCTGACAATGAACTTAAAAATGTGCTTATGGATGTACTTAACACTCCTGTAAGCCCTGAACTGCTTCCTCCAAAAGATGGAAAAATTTCACAAAAAACAGAAGACCTTGTTGGTCCATATGAACTTCACGATTTCTTTCTATATTATATGATGAGATTTGGCTATACACCTTCAAAAATTTTCAGACTTGCCAAATATACATTTGAAGATAAATATGACAATGAAACCATATATAAATGGCTTAATACATTTTATAAACGCTTCTTTTCACAGCAATTTAAACGCTCATGCCTTCCAGATGGTCCAAAAGTGGGAAGCGTAGCACTTTCACCACGCGGTGATTTAAGAATGCCAAGTGATGCTGCTGTAAATATATGGCAAAATGATTTGGATAGAATTAAAATATTAATCTAAAATATATAAGGTTCTTTCTTAACTCTGGATATTTTATCTAACACCTTATCCAGATATAAGAAAGAACCATTTGTTACTATCTATAGCTTAAAAGTACAGAAGACCTCTTGTCTTGCTATATAATGCTAAAATTATAAATATAAGCATTATTTTTATCATTATACTTATTTGCAGTCCAGTATACCTTACCATTAGAATATACTGGCATTCTGCAAGGATTTAAACACGCATTTTCTGATAAACATGAAATATCTTTCTGTATTGTGCCATCTGCGCTTAACTTAATATAGTAGACACCCTTATAATCATGGTCTACATACTTTTCAAATAAAATTAATATTGTTCCGTTACTGTCAGATACTATCTGTGGATGAGAAATATCAGTATCAGTATCAAAATCTGACAGCCATTTTACACCATAATCTGTCACTGCTTCATTTCCATTAGGTCCGCCAATTCCTGAACGTATCCCTGTAGTTATATACGAAGCTGCAGAGGACAAATCTTGTGTTGGATTAAAAATCTGTATAAATAACTGTTCACTCTGATTCTTTGCTTCAGCATTTAGCACTTTTACCGAAGTACCAGCTAATACTACATTTGTACCATCCACTATTGCCAATCCACCCATATGTGCAAAATTATTATTTAATGTATACATATCCCAGTTACTTAACGTATTTTCTTCAACCCAAAAATGAAATACATCACTTTCAATATTTTTGCCACTTATAGCATCCGCAACTGTAATTGTAAATGCACGGTTATAACAGTCACCCTCCCCAGCATAGACAAATCCATTTTGGTAAGGCACAACTCTCTGTGAAAAACAATGTGACTGGTAAATCGATCCAACATCAACCTTTTCTAATGTTTCTGTATTAATCGTAAACACTGAATTACTTTGATGTCCAGAATACATTTTCCTTGCATAGTGAACTGTAAGAATATCACCATTTATTGCTAAATCACAGCTTCCACTATGAAAAGGTTCCTTTGTATAAAATCCAGAATCATAATAAGATGCCAAACTGGAACTTCCATTATCACCTATTGTTTTTATTAAATTCCCTTCTATATCATACTTAGATATAAAGACTGTATCCTGATTTACATCATCACCTGTGTTTGTTTCTCCAGTTACAAGATAATAATTTTCTTTATTATCACATATAACCCCGCCAAATATACTATGTACCTTTTCAAGACGTACACTATCTCCATCAATTAATCCATTTTGTGTTTTTACAATAAATACATACTTTCCACTATCATACGCAAAACAATATCTGTCACTGCTATCTATAAACTGTGAAACATTTGACACTCCATCCCAGTTTACATACTCACCCTCAGCAGCTATTTTTATATTAATATCTGTAGCTATTATATCCAGCCTAGAATCAATTACTTCTACCACACAATCTGCTTTTTTTGTTCCACACTGAACAGTAATAGTAGTCATCCCCACAGCTTTTGCAGTAACTTCACCATTATTACTAACAGTAGCCACCGCTTCATTTCCCGATTTCCATAACAGCTTCTCACCTTCTGCACTAACAGGAGTTATAGCTGCACTTAATTCGACTGTTTCATTTTCATGCAAACTAATCTCCTTTTCTGATAACTCAATATTTGTAACCTTTTCAACTTCTGGAACAGGACTTGCTGTAGTTTTTGGTACTGTTGTTGACGTTTTGTCTGTTTCTGTTGGTATCACTGATGTTGGCGTTTTGGTCGTTTCCGGAGCCACTGTTGCCATTGGCGTTTTAGTTGGTACTGCAGTCATTGTCGCTGTTGGCACTGGTGTTTTGATTGGTATCGGCGTCATTGTTACCGTTGGCGTTTTAGTTGGTATTGGTGTCATCGTTGGTACTGGTGTTTTAGTTGGTACTGGTGCTACTGTTACCGTTGGCATTTTTGTTGTTTCTGGTACCCTTGTCACCTCTGGTATGATTGTTGTTTCTGGTGTAGCATCTAACTCCGAATCTGATGGTGATTTTGTAATTTTAGGTTGATTCGCTTCTTTTACTGTTACTGTTGTTAAAAATTGCTTCCTATAAACTTTTTTTGCTTTTTTACTCTTTCGATATTTTACTATTACCTTAATTTTACATTTACCTATACTCTTTGCAGTAACCACACCCTTCTTATTTACTGTGGCAACTTTTTTATTGGTACACTTAAATGACTTTGAACTTACAAAAGGTCCCTTGACTTTAATAGTCTTTTTGCTCCCCACATCAATTGTAAGCTTCTTTGTTACTGATGGGTTAATTGCTGCTACTGATGTACTGCCTCCCAATATAAATGATGCTGACAATACATATGCAATAATTTTTTTACTTAATTTCATTTTTTCCACTATCTGTCATTGACAGTTTCTCCTTCCTTTTTTGTTTTATTATATATTACACTACTACTACTGTCAAACTCTAACATTCAATTTCAGTATTAAGAGAAAATGAATATATTATCTTTTCTTTAACAGTTTTCCCTGTTATATTTTCAAGTGCTCTTGCATAATAATTAAGCTGCTCCCTGTATTTATCCACAAGAATTGTATCATTACCTTTATCCACATAATCAGTTTTGTAATCTACAATAACTATTTCTCCATCTTCTTCAAAATAAGCATCTATTATACCCTGAATAAGAACTATTTCCTCACATTCACTTCCTGCCTCCGGATACAACTCTGCTGCCGGAAGACCAAACATAAATGGCTGCTCCCTTTTTAAATCTCCTCTAATTGCCGCCTCTCGCATACGCTTACCTATGCTGCTTTTTACAAACATACTGAATTTATATGGTGCTATTTTCTTTGCTTCTTCCTCTGTCATATACCCTTCCTCACACATCTTCTCAATGAAATGTGAAAAATCATATTTATCATTTAAATCCTCATAAGGTATATGTTCCATAACAAGATGATAAAGTGTACCTCTTGCTATACCTGTAATATTTTCCGTATCCTCCATAAACTGCGGCTTAGGAGCTGTATATATATCTTCATCTGGTGCTTCTTTTTCTCTTATTTCATTATCTGATGATTCTTTTTCCAAAATATATTCTTCCTGCACATATCCATCATACAAATAACTATCTTTAATATCTCTAATTATATTATCATCATATACTTCCTCATCTTTTTGAAGTGCCTGCTCTTTTTCTGATGCTCTACGCTTTAACTCGGTTACTGATATCTTTACTGGAAGCAACTGTTCATTCATATAAGGATATTTATAATTAATCTGAGCTGCTATCTCCTCTGCCATATCTTCATTATAAACTTTAGAAGTGTCCCAGTTTTTAAAACTATTATAATTGTAAATACTTTCTTCAAGCTGTTTTTTCTCATCCATTATAATATCACTTTGATATATATTTTCTACATTAAACAAACTGTCAGAATTTATCCCACCTGAAATAATTACCGGCATAATCCAGTCAAGATAATTCTTTGCACTAAGAAGAGATGTCATATTAACTATATCGCCTTTACTTCTCCACTTTTCATACATCTTTTCAACATCTGGCGCTGTTCCAGTAAGAATTAATTTTTCCTCAGCACGTGTGAGGGCTACATATAAAATTCTTATTTCCTCAGCATAAGTATTTTTCTTAATTCTATTTGCCATAAATTTCTTAATAAGCGTAGGCTGCTTTATCCTAATATCAAGGTCAATAAAATCAACTCCAACTCCATAATCATCATCTATTATTACAGCCTTTCTAGCATCCTGCATATTAAACTGCTTACCCATTCCTGCTACAAATACAACCGGAAACTGTAAGCCTTTACTTCTATGTATACTCATTATCCTTACTGCATTTGTATTTTCACCATTGACAGATGCTTCACCAAAATCTATATTAGATTTATTAAGACTTTCTATGTAATGTGTAAACCCAAATATACCACTATGCCCATTTTGAGAAAATTCTATTGACTGTTGTAATAAAATATCAAGATTTGCTGCTCTTTTCTCCCCTGCAGGCATAGCTGACATTATATTATAATATCCTGTCTGTCTATAAATACATTGTAATATGTCATATACAGGTGAATATTTTGACATTTCCTGATACTTAAAAAGCATATCACAAAAATTCTTAAGTTTATCTGCAAGTATTTTGACTTCTTCCCATTCAAGAAATGTAAAATTGTAATTTCCTTCATTTTCATTTGCTTCTAAATCATTATGTTCATATGCTTTTAAAAAAGCGAGTATCCCATCCCAATAGTTTAAAGCTATAGGATTAAAAACATTAGAAAGAGCTGCAAGTTCCTCATCTGTAAGTCTTCCAAGACATGAGCGAAGAACTGCTACAAGTGGTATATCCTGTCTTGGATTATCAATAACACGAAGCATATCAAGTACAGTACATACTTCAAGTGCTGAAAAATATCCTGTCTTAGTATCAGAATAAGCAGGTATTCCCATATCAGTAAGTGTTTCAATAAAATCTTCTGACCACCCACTTACACTTCTTAATAAAATCACAATATCCCTGTATTCTGCTCTTCTATAACCATCTTTTCCATTTACATATAAAGGATTATCTTTTTGTACCATTTCACGAATCTTTACACCTATTGCAGCAGCTTCAAGAGTTCTTTTTTCTATCATTTCTATATCCTCTCCAATATAACCCTGCTGTCCTGCTGCCGACTCTTCTTCATCATTTGTTTCTTTGCTGTCTGTACTGCATTCTATTACTAAAACATCAGTCTTATCAGCAATCTTAAAATCAGTATCATGATATTTTCTTCCCGCAACAAGACTTGCTGCTTCATCATATTTTATACCTCCTAAACCAGGTATCATAATATTTTCAAAAATAAAATTGGCAGAATCAAGAACACATTTCCTGCTCCTGAAATTCTCATGCAAATCTATCTTTTGATTCGGTCCTTCTCCAACTGTATAGCTATTGTATTTTTCCATAAAAAGTTCTGGTCTTGCAAGTCGAAATTTATAAATACTCTGCTTTACATCTCCAACCATAAAAATATACGGTTTACTTTTTGGCGCATTGCAAAGACTTGTAAGTATAAGCTCCTGAACAAAATTGCTGTCCTGATATTCATCGGTCATTATCTCTGAATAATAATCCCTAAGTTCCATCGCCACAGCACTGGGATTTATACCATGGTCTGTCTTTTCAACAAGAATATTAAGAGCAAAATGTTCCATATCTGCAAAATCAATCAACCCTTCTTTATTCTTTCTCTCCGAAAAAAGCTGCGAAAATTCCTTAGTGAGATTTATAAACTCTTCTACATAAGGAGACATAATTATAATATCATTAAGCATCTCCTCTGGAGACTGATAGAAAAAACTTTTTTTAAGCGCCTGTATTCCATTTTTATTATATGCCTCTCTAATCGCCTTAACTTCTTCCTTCTTCTCGACAGATATATCAGAAGGTCTTTTAGAAGAAAGCCTTGCAGGATTAAACGAACTAAATGTCTTATAATACTCTTCATAACTTTCGGCCTTATCTATAATTTCTATCTGAAGCAAATCAGACGCAATAGCTTCTTCATAATGAAAAGGTCCATCTCCACTTCTGCAAATTTCTAATGCTCTCTCTGCCATTTTCTTATAATCAGATACTACATCACATATATATTCCTTTAATTCCTTTACCCATACTAATTCTTCCAATGCTTTCATATCTTTACAACTATATATTTCTTTACAGCTTTCAAGCCATTCTTCTGGCCATGGATAGCTCATGGCAATATTAAACATCTTAAGCACAAGCTCTTCTATATTATTATCAGTTCTGCCTGGCGAAAATATCTCAGTAAAATCAGTAAACCCACTTTCCCCCTTTTCCCTGCTTAAAGCATATTTTTTCTCAAGTAACTCACTTAATACTTCTGTTTTCATAATAGAAAGTTCATTTTCATCCCCTACTCTAAAAGAAGGATCAATATCAATTACATGAAAATAATTTCGTATAATATTTTGACAAAAGCTGTCTATAGTTGTAATCTGTGCATTATGAAGAAGTGTAGCCTGTCTTTGCAAATGTTCATTATCAGGATTTAAAATAAGCATATTTTCAATAGCATCACCTACTCTGCTTCTCATTTCTGCCGCTGCCGCCTTTGTAAATGTAACAACAAGCAACCTGTCAATATCAACAGGATTTTCTTTATCTGAAATAATTTGTATAATCCTCTCAACAAGCACAGCAGTCTTTCCTGAACCTGCTGCCGCTGATACCAAAATATTTCTGTCACGTAAATTTATAACAAGCTCCTGTTCTTTAGTCCAATTAGTCTGTTCCATTATAATTCTCTCCAATCAGTCTTATTACATCATCATCACTTATTTTATTTAATATCCTGTATCCACTGTCCTGTATTCTTGCATCAAACCTGCATATATCATGATAAACACAATACTCGCATGCAGTTTTTTTTGAAGAATCATTTTTCTTATAGGGGTTCACAAGTGTATTTCCAGACATTATTTCATTGCTCATTCTAATAATATTTTTTCTGGTATATGATATCAGCTTATCAAAATCATCTGTAGTAATAGCTTTTGACTGCTTTTTCAAATTGCCATCCTTATCTGTAGCAAAAGGGGCTACAATAGAAGACAGCTTTGGCGGAAGCTGTCCTGTATCTGTCATAAAATTCATATCAATATAAGGCAGAACAGGATCATCTTCATTAACAATTCCTCGCATCATCAGACTTTTTAACATCTCATTTTCAGCTTCTTCTTTGTCAGCCTTTCCCTCTATAATAGGATCAGATATATTATAATAAAGCATACCTGCAGGAATAACTATTTTCTTAATATCATTTGTATCTTTACCATCAGAATCACTTGATTCCATATCCAGCCCTGCACTTAAATATATAACAAGCTGCATTTGCAGACCATGATAAACATCTGACAAAGACATATCTTTTCTGCCTGTCTTGTAATCAACAATCTTTACAAATGTACTATCACCTTCTTTGCAGGTGTCAATTCTATCAATACGTCCTATAAGGTGCATAATGTCATCATCTTCTATACTCTCCTTGTCATATTGTCTTCCCTTTAAAACATCAAATGAAAACTCACTTCTTATAGTCTCAAATCTGCCAAGCTCCATCTGCTTAGTTATTGCCCAAACTGTACGTAGAAGAAGCTTTCTTAACCTTGAAACCATATACGTGTCACGTTCAGTATCATACATAAGGCCATTTTTATATTTCTCAACAGTTTCATTTAGACACTCATTTGCCTGAATATGTTGTTCTTCCTCTGAAAGCTCTCCCCACTGTCTGCCTGCTTTTAATAACTTTGCAGTATAAAGCTCCAGTGCCTCATGCACAATATTTCCTATATCAAAAAACTCAACCTTATGCTCTGCACGTTCTTCAAGTTTTAAACCATATTGTACAAAATACGAAAATGCACATGCTGCATATCTTTCAAGCTGTGATGTGCTTCCTCTGAGAATATCACCATAAAGAGCCTTGGCTGCTGCACATGATATATGACTTTTCTGTTCTCTGTAAAATGAAGCATATGTAATTCTGTCAAGCATCTGCCTATATTCTTTATTTTTAAAATAAAAACTATATAACTCCTGCCATTTACTATCGTTAAAATCCGAATTTCTAAGTCCTTTAATAAGATATTTAATACCTAAATCATCTGCTAAAATATGTTCATTATCTATACGTATATCCTCAACTGATATACTGAGTTTAGGAAACATACGACAAATTCTTTCTACAATATATGAACGATTTTGCGCCTTTCCATCATTACCTGTTTCACAATAAGTAATATAAAGATGCCTTGAAGGTTTTGTCATATTAAGATAAAGATAAAACTGTTCCTGATACACCATCTGTCTTGCATCAGGTGCAAGTTCAAACTTTTCCTCAGTAAGAAAGCTCCTCTCAGACTCTGAAAGTATACCGCCGCTTCCACCGCCTTTTGGTATATTCACATCATTAACCCCAATAAAAAACAGATATTTTATATCCGCAATACGTGTCCTTGACATATCACCTACAACTATCTGGTCTGTCTTTGGTGGTATCAATCCTATCCTTGCCTCTGAAAATCCTACATCTAAAAGCTCCTTAAATTCATCAAGTTTCATCTGTTCATCACCAAGCAATTCTACAAGCCTATCAAAAACAGACAACACTATTCCATAAATCTGTTCATATTCTCCTGCAAGTGCAGGCTCACCTATACTAAAAAACTTCTCTGATTCTTCCATAAGCTTTTTATAATAATTTTGCTCATCAATAAATTTACATATTATTTCCGAAAAATGCCTTACTGAATGCTTACCTGATACCAAATCCTTATAAAGTGGCAATAAAAGCTCTGACAAATATTTGCGAACTATATTTATTTGTTCTCCAGCATATACTACGCTTGTATCCTGCTTTCTTCTGTATACATATTTGCAATCCCATTCTTCAGCCCATTTTTTATGTCCTCTTATACCTGATGCAAGTAAGAAATTGTCTACTATATCAGTTTGCTCTGCTGTAATATCGGCAAAACTTCCTTTCAAAAATCTCATTACATCTTCATAGACAAAATCCTTTATAAATATATTAAGCAGTGCATCAATAGTAACAACAAAAGGATTATCAAGCACACTTTTTTTCTGGTCTATGAAATATGGAAGCTTTGCTTGCTTAAAAACACTATCTATCAGTATACCATAAACTGAAAGATCTCCCGCAATAACAGCTATATCCCTAAAACGGCAGTTACTATTTCTAAGCAAATGATTAATCTCCTGAACTATAAATGCAGCTTCATTTTCAGGCTGTTTAAGTACATGAATAGAAATATCATTAACTTCTTCTATATATTTAACTGATGGATATCTGAAAATATTTCTCTCAAGCGCAGACAGGGCAGGTGCATAAGCAAACCTGTCATTATCAGTATGAACCCATTTATCATCATATATTTCTGTCCCACTCTTACTGGCAATATCACGCAGACGACAGATAGTTTTTCTGCTCATGTAAAAAAGTGTATGCTTAGCCCCAATATTAGTTACAGGCTCTCTTTTATCTATAGAAACAGAAATATACACCATAGATGCCGTCTTCATAAGCTCTGTCAAAAGCTCATATTGTAAAGGCGTAAAACCAGTAAAACCATCAAGACATATAACACTGTCCCTTAAAATCTTTGAACTTCCCACTATATCAGTAAGAACTGTAATAACCTCTTCTGACGTAATATAATTATTGTTTATATATTCAAGAAAAGCAGTATAAGCAACAGACATATCCGTAAGCTTTCTCTTAAGCACCGGCTTTTTGTCAGCCCTGTCTATCATTTTCATAAGAGTCTCATCATCCACACCATATTGTATAAGCTCAGACAAAAATGATTTTATTTGTGTAATATATCCCTTTTTATGTATGTTATTTCCAAAATATTCAAACTCCTGCTGCCTGTCAGACAAAACCTTCTTAAGAATCATAGTTTTGCCCATATCATCAAGAACAGGCTCCCTGCCTGAACCAAGTTCCGCAAAAATCCTAAAAGCAAGCCTTAAAAAGCTTTGTATTTCAATATTTACAATCCCCTTTCCGGGACTTAAAGACACAAGCTCCTTCTGTGTCTGCATAGTAAACTGCTCTGGTACTATAATAATATATTCCTTATCAGGGTTCTTTACAGCCTCATCAATAATATGGTGCTGTAAATAAAATGTCTTACCTCTCCCTGAACCTCCAAAAATAAACTGTAATGCCATAATCCGCCTCATTTCTGTGTGCTGTCATTCTTAATACTAATAAATAATAATTTTTGAAAGGAAAATTACACTATTTTCCAATTAAAATTTCTTTTCCTCTAAAAGCAAACCCATAATGTCGAATTCTTTCTTTTTGAATGCCTTTGGTAATTAAATCAGCATCATAACCTTTTTCTTCTATTTGAGCAAGAGCAGCATTTACAGTATCTTGTAAATCTCTCTCATCACTTAAATCTTGTACTTTAAATTCAAATACATAAGCATTATTTTTTTTATTTAGTGGTTCCAAAACTACATCATACCTTCCAAAACCACTTTCGCGATTAGAAGTAATTCTGTATTCAAGCCGAGAATCTACAATTAAACCTAAAACAAATCCGTGATAAAAACGTTCAGGTTCTTTTTCAGAAGGCTTATTACCTGAATCAAAAGAACTAAATGTTTCTTTTGCAATACGATTCATAAATTGATTCATGTGTTTTACATCATCTAAAAGAAGTGCTTTAATGAAATCATTATATTTGACAACTGGTTTACTAAACCAGCCATTTATCATTTTTTTAAACATTTTTTCTACTTCAAAATTAGTGAAAGAAAGTTGATGAAAATTATCTTCTTCATATTCAAATACTTTATCCACTTTTAAATATCCTGACGCGAGTAATAAACTCCAAATTGCAGTATCACTTTCTTCTAATTGATTAAATACAATTTCTTCATCTAAAGATGTAATCAGCGGTTTTCCTGCTAATAAATCTTCCATTGCAGTTTTAATTTCTGGAGAACCTTCCCTTATAAGCTTACCTGCTAAATTATTACTGCTAGTGTTTACCCAATAAGTTGCAAATTTAGCTGTATCTAAAAAATTAGTGATAGACCATGGGTTATAAATATCTGTATAATTTCCAAAAGCAAACCCATTATACCATTTTTTTACTTTATCTCTGTAGCCAGATAATCCTTGCTGATCCAATGCTTGAAATACTTCACTTTCTGTAAATCCAAAAGAAGTAGCATACTGTTCTGAAGTCGTAGTAACTACTTTCAAATTATTTAAATCAGAAAAAACAGATTCTTTACTTACTCTGGTAATTCCTGTCATTAATCCTCGTTTCAGATAAGGATTTGTTTTAAAAGTAGAGTTAAATAAACTGCGAATAAATGAAATCATTTCATCCCAATAACCATTAATATAAGCTTCTTGCATAGGTGTATCATACTCATCTAAAAGAATAATTACCTTTTTGTTATAATATTGATTTAAATAAAATGATAATTCTTTTAATGCTTTGGTTATAATTGTATCTGATACAGGTTTATCTAAAGAAAGATTTTTGTAATACCTAGATAACGAATCAAAATAGTCTTTTTTCTCTACACTTAAAAAAGATTTTTTCCATAGTTTAAGATAATCTCGATAACATTCTGAAATTATACTGATAATTCCCTCTCTGGCATCTTTAAAATTTACATTTTTTATTTCTGCAAAACTTAAAAAAATAACAGGATAAGTTCCTTGTAACTTCCTATACTTTTCTTCTTTCCAAATAGAAAGACCTTCAAACAAATCACTTCTATCTGAATACTGATTAGAAAAGAAATCTTTTAATGTATTCATATTTAAAGTTTTACCAAAACGACGTGGACGTGTAATTAAAGTAACATCATCTTCACTCTCCCACCATTCTTTGATAAAATCTGTCTTATCTACATAAAAACAATTATGCTCTCTCATGTCTTCAAAATCTTGCTTCCCTATAGCAATAACCAGTTTCACAAAAATACACCTCTCTTTTATACAAACCAACTTATTCTTAGATTCTGCTAAAAACTGTTAAGAAATAACTGTTAAATAGCTCTTTAGTAAGTATATCAAAATCTTTTTTCAAACACAAGAACATAGAAAATATACATAAAGCGATAACTGCTAAATTAAAAAATAATCTGATACTGTTCACTTCGTTACCAGTGCTTTTATCCAAAATCATGCCAAAATCCTCAAATTTGGTGTGGGTGCAAAAAGTAACAATAATCTTTCACAATATATACCTATATTATCGGAAATACTTTACCCATGAATAATCATATGGTATGATTAGTGCAATCAGAAACAGGAGGTATTTGTCATGGATAAAATAACACCAATACCAATAGGGGTTGAATTTTACAAACAAATGATAAGTGAAGAATACTATTATATAGATAAAACTTTGTTAATACGTGATTTACTTGCACATAAAAATACAGTTGTATTATTTACACGTCCAAGACGTTTTGGAAAAACATTAGCACAAAGTATGTTAAAGACTTTTTTTGAAAAAGAAATCCTCGCAGATGGTACAATAGCAGATAATTCTATATATTTTCAAGATAAAAAAATTATGAAAGCAGGTGATGAATACCTGAAGCATATGGGACAATACCCGGTAATATTCCTGTCACTAAAATCAGCAAAGCAACCAACATATGAAATGGCATATGAAAGATTACAAGACGAGATTATAAAAGAATATAAAAGGCATATTTATATATTGAATGGAGAAATGCTGCTTCCATCAGAAAAAGAGGAGTTTTTTTCCATTATAGAAAGAAAAATACAGCCATCAAAGTATTTTGTTGCCTTACAATTTTTATCACAATATCTTGAAAAATATCACAGTCAAAAAGTAATAATACTTATTGATGAATATGATGTA